>NZ_JAUBTX010000034.1:32551-74131 GCF_036705185.1 Microcoleus sp. B4-D4
TTAGAAGGTGAAAAAGTTAGCCCGGAAAATAGTATTGCACCAATCGCCGATGATTCGGTAGATGTTAGTAAATTAGAAGGTGAAAAAGTTAGCCCGGAAAATAGTATTGCACCAATCGCCGATGATTCGGTAGATGTTAGTAAATTAGACGGTGAAAAAGTTAGCCCGGAAAATAGTATTGCACCAATCGCCGATGATTCGGTAGATGTTAGTAAATTAGACGGTGAAAAAGTTAGCCCGGAAAATAGCATTGCACCAATCGCCGATGATTCGGTAGATGTTAGTAAATTAGAAGGCGAAGAAGTTAGCCCGGAAAATAGCATTGCACCAATCGCCGACAGTTCTATGGGTTCCCGTAACCTAGAAAATGAATATCTCGACGAACTTCCCGACGAAGTTGAGATGTCTTTGTTCGACCATTTAGAAGAATTGCGGCTGCGAATTTTTTACTCGCTAATTGCAGTAGTAATCGGTGTTATTGGTTGTTTTTTAACAGTTAAACCGATCGTACAATTGCTAGAAGTACCCGCCGGGCCCGTCAAGTTTTTGCAACTAGCTCCCGGCGAGTATTTCTTTGTTTCTATCGAAGTGGCGGGATATAGCGGTTTGCTAATTGCAAGTCCGTTTATTTTTTACCAGATAGCGCTGTTTGTACTCCCCGGCTTGACTCGCAAAGAACGTCGGTTGCTAGGGCCCGTGTTTTTGGGATCGAGTTTCTTATTTTTGGGCGGGTTAGTATTTGCTTATATTGCTCTGATTCCGGCGGCGCTCAACTTTTTTGTTAGCTACGGGGCGGATGTTGTAGAGCAGTTGTGGTCGATCGACAAATACTTTAAATTTGTGCTCTTGTTAATGTTCAGCACCGGCTTAGCTTTTCAAATCCCGATCGTTTTAGTATTGCTGGGCGTTTTGAATATTGTTTCGTCCAAGCAAATGCTATCGGGCTGGCGCTATGTAGTGTTGGGAGCGGCTATTTTGGGAGCGGTGTTAACGCCTTCTACGGATCCTTTAACGCAAAGTCTTTTGGGAGGTGCGGTGCTGGCTTTGTATTTTGGCGGTGTTGGTTTTGTGAAGCTTTTGGGGCGGTGAGGGCTGGAAAGTTTCTGGTTTTTGAGCTGGGGGCGGGTTGTACGGAAAATATTTCTCGCTCATAAATGCGATCGACTCGCCATTAAAAAAATATAGAGATGCGATCGCCCGCGCCTCTATAATTACTAAAAGTTAAAACTCCACACCAAAGTTTTGTCAAAACTTTGTCTACATTCGGAACTGTTCGACTTCAGGTGTGTAGCCGATCGGCAAAATATAATCGAGATTCTCGTGGGGACGAGCAATGATGTGATACGATAGCAACTTTCCGCCATCGACCTTTTTAACTGATTCAATTCCAGCAGCAACGGCTGCTTGCACTTCAGAGATATCTCCTCTAACTATAATTGTCCAGTAAGCACGGGTTATCTTTTCATAGCGAACTAAAGTAACTCGGGCTGCTTTGACCATTGAGTCTGCAACTTCTACGGCGGCGGGAAATCCTAAGACTTCAACCATTCCAACTGCAACACCCATTACAACATTCTCCTAAATTTCACAAGATATCTGAGGTTCATTGTATGTGAAAGTGTTGACAGAAAATGGTTCGGATGATTTTGGTCGGCTAGAAACCCCGATCGCCAAAAAAGCCGAGGCTGGCGAGCTCTAGAAGCGATCGCGCCGAAAGATGGTTCTGATTTAACTCGCAGCATCTGTGTTTTGCTTTAACGCCGTGGGATCCGCGAGCGAACTGTATAATATTTCGGAGCGGAGACAGCACTACCCAAAAAATGCTTTGCGACAAAAATAAAAATGAAATGCTCCCTTTAGCTGGATTTGATATGACTGACAACACACAACTGACAACAGTCAACTGACAACAGTCAACTGACTAAGGACTGATTCAAAACTCGTCAAGCAACCACTCCGAGGCTCTTTCGCCCAAATCCAGGGGGATGCTGACAGCTTTGCCCAAGCGCGGGCGATCGCGAGTAGTCACAATGTATTCTCTCACCTGTGCCGTGCTGCCCCAGCCGTTGAGGTAATTCGCCACCGCGTCCAAATGCTCGAAATAATCAGCCTCCGTCATCGGAAAAGACGCTTGTTCCAAATATTTCCACATCACCTGCACAAAAATCTTGCCCCGCGTCCGCCGCAATCTGATATCGTAAGACTTTCCCCATTTTTCTAGGAGTAGCTGGTGTAAATCCTTGCCCGTCATGGTTGCTCCTGAGTGAATCTCTTAAACAATAAAAGACAAAGTTCAAAAAATGTAATAATACTCTAATAAAGGCTGGAAGGCGCATTATTCAAAGGAATTTTCGCTGCCTGAAGTTGGTGCGAGCAGATGGGCTGCGACTACGCCAGTTGTCTGCACGTACAAATTCCCTAACAAACAAACGTAACTTAAAACCGTAAAGGCAGGTCATGGCTCAATCTTCTGCTGGAAATCCCGATGTCCCCGATATGGGGCGTCGCCAATTTATGAATTTGTTGACGTTCGGTACAGTCACAGGTGTGGCACTGGGCGCACTCTATCCCGTTGTCCAATATTTTGTTCCTCCGTCGAGTGGGGCTGCAGGTGGCGGAGTCACTGCTAAAGACGCCTTGGGTAACGACATCATCGTTAGCGAATATTTGGCTTCCCACCCAGCGGGCGATCGTACCTTGGCCCAAGGCCTCAAAGGCGACCCCACTTATCTGGTGGTGGAAGAAGACTTATCTCTGGCCGATTACGGCATCAATGCAGTCTGCACTCACTTGGGTTGCGTCGTGCCTTGGAATGTTAGCGAAAACAAGTTTATCTGTCCTTGCCACGGTTCTCAATACAACAGTGAGGGCAAAGTGGTACGCGGCCCCGCGCCTTTGTCTCTGGCCCTGGCCCACGCCACTGTCGCAGATGACAAGATTGCTTTTACCACTTGGAAAGAAACTGATTTCCGCACCGGCGAAGAACCTTGGTGGTCTTAAACAATTTTGGATTTTAGATTTTAGATTTTAGATTGGGGTCAGCGGTGAAAATCAAAGATAATTTCATCCCTAAAACAGTCTAATAATCCCAAATCCAAAATTCAAAATTCAAAATCTAAAATTCACGCATTGTCTGACCTTTGAGATTGAATACTCTAATGCCACAAACTAATTTATCTGCGATAGTTCGCCGCAGTGTCGAGACGATCGCCAAAACTGCCTTAATTGCGATCGTCGCCGCCGGATTTTTTCTCACCAGCGACATCGCACTTCCCCAAGCAGCATTTGCTTACCCTTTCTGGGCCCAGGAAACAGCACCCGCTACTCCCCGTGAAGCCACCGGTCGCATTGTTTGCGCTAACTGTCACCTAGGTGCAAAACCGACAGAAGTTGAAGTACCACAATCTGTTTTGCCTGACACAGTTTTTGAAGCTATTGTCAAAATTCCCTACGATGCTAACGTGCAGCAAGTTGTCGGTGACGGCAGCAAAGGCGGCTTGAACGTAGGCGCAGTTGTGATGTTGCCCGAAGGTTTCAAGATTGCTCCCGCTGACAGAATTCCCGAAGAAATGAAGGAAAAAGTCGGCGATCTTTACTTCCAACCTTACAGCGAAACCCAAGAAAATATTATTTTAGTGGGCCCGCTGCCTGGTGAACAATACAAAGAATTGGTATTCCCAGTTTTGTCGCCAAATCCCGCAACTGACAAGTCCGTTCACTACGGCAAATACCTAATTTATGTCGGCGGCAACCGCGGTCGCGGTCAGGTTTATCCTACAGGCGCTAAGAGCAACAATACTGTTTATAATGCTTCGGTAGCTGGCAGCATTTCTAAAATCACCACACCTGAAGATGGTGGTTATGAAGTGACAATCCAACCAGCAGAAGGTGCAGCGGTTGTTGATACAATTCCTGCTGGCCCAGAACTGATTGTTACCGAAGGACAAACAGTGGCAGCCGGCGAACTTTTGACGAACAATCCTAATGTGGGCGGCTTCGGTCAAAAAGATGTGGAAATTGTGCTGCAAAGTGCAGGTCGAGTTAAAGGATTGATGGCTTTTGTGGCTATAACCATGCTGGCTCAAATCATGCTGGTTCTCAAGAAGAAACAGGTCGAAAAAGTTCAAGCTGCTGAAATGAATTTCTAAGCGGGACTTTAATTATTTGGGTAAGGTACTCTCTCATTAGTGTCAACAACTAGGTCTTATGTAGTCACAGACTGCTGTCGGACGATTCAGGCCTAGATCCCCCCTAGCCCCCCTTAAGAAGGGGGGAACAAGAGTCTTCTCAAAGTCCCCCTTCTTAAGGGGGATTTAGGGGGATCGAAACTTCGATACAAACCTGAGATCCAAAAGTTTTTAGGCGATTGTTGATACTAATGGTGCTTTGTACACACCCAACTATTAGGTAAGTAGGGCGGGGAATACCCGCCTTATTCTTTGATAAATAATCAGTAAAATAATGTCAATAGATGAGAAAACAGTTGAAGTAGGCCCGCTAAAATGGTTTTATCGGGAAACAAATCCGGTTAACGAAAGTGATAAGCCGCCGGTGCTGCTGCTGCACGGTTTGCCGTCCCAAAGCTTTACCTGGACTGTAATCATGCCGGATTTAGCTGCTGGGGGATTTCGAGCGCTAGCGCCGGATTGGGTGGGCTACGGGCGATCGACCAAACCGGACAAACGCGACTTTGCTTACACTCCAGATGCTTTTGTAACCGCCCTGGCTGGCTTTATTAAAACTCTAGAAATAGACCGATTTTCCCTCGTAGTCCAAGGATTTTTAGCTTCGGCGGGCATTCAATACGCTTTGCAAAATCCAGATAAAATAGAACGTTTAGCGATCGTAAATACACCAGTTTCCGCCGATATCAAATTGCCTTGGAAAATGCAGCAGTTGGGACTGCCTTTTATTGGCGACATGATGACGCAAGACCCGCTTTTGGTAGACAGAACCCTCGAAGGCGGTTGTCGCAAAATCATATCAGACAGCGATTTAGATGTTTACCGCCGCCCGTTTTTGAAGAGTTCGGATGCGGGGCGATCGCTAATGAATACAGTCCGCAACATTCAATTACCGCAGTCAATGGCAGAAATTGAATCCGGCTTGCAAGGATGGACGCGCCCAACTTTATTTGTGTGGGGTTTGACCGATCCTTGGTTGAGTGTTGAACCCGCTCAAAAATTAGTCAGTTCCATGAAAAATGCCGAGTTAGTCACACTAGAACAAGCGGGGCACTATCCCCAAGAACATTGGTCGGAAAAAGTTGGCGAAGCTCTGATAACTTTTCTGCGACGTCAGGAGGTAAAATAATATTTTGTACCTAACTCTCGGTGCCTAGGGTCGGTGTCCCCGTGCCCGCCGGCAACGAGAAATCACAAATCAAAAATCAAAAATCGATATGACTCGTCCCCGTTCATTTTTTGCCTTGATGATGGCGTTTATGATGGCATTTCTGGTTAGTTGCAGCAGTGTCGAAGCCAAAGTTCCGACGACTTACACAGCAGCCCAGATCCAGCAAATTCAGCGCTATGCTCCTACCCTGACAGAATTCCGATCGCGCATGGATAACCTAGGGAACCTAATTCAAAACAGAAATTGGATTGATACCATAACTTACATTCACGGGCCTCTAGGCGACTTGCGTAACACCATGAGAGCCGTCTCAGCCACTTTGTTACCCAAATCTCAACAACAAGCTGTTGATTTGACAAAGAGTTTGTTTGCTGATTTGGTAAACATTGACAGCGCTGCTAAAGCGAATGACAATGCGAAAGTTATCGCTAGTTATCAAACAGCGGTGAATCATTTCGAGAATTTCTTGCAGCTAATTCCTCAAGACTAATTACTTGAGTTTTTAGGTGCGCGCTGCACACCGAGATGGTGCGTGCAGTTATTGTAGGGTGTGCAGTGCGCGCCCTACGAAAAAATTATATAAATTCTCAAGTCTAAAATCTAAAATCTAAAATCTAAAATCTAAAATTGAATGGTTCGCGTTGCAATTATTGGTTGCGGTATTATCGGGGCATCGATCGCCTTTGAACTAAGTAAATTCCCCGAACTAAAAGTCACAGTATTCGACAAACAACCGCCGGCACTGGGTTCTACAGGTGCGGCCCTCGGCGTTTTGATGGGAGTTATCAGTCACAAAACTAAGGGTAGAAATTGGCAGTTGAGGGAAAGCAGCCTTCAGCGCTACGAAACTTTAATTCCTGAATTAGAAGCAGTTACTGGGCGAAAAATTCCGTTTAACAAACAGGGAATTTTGATGCTTTGTGCGGAGGGAGAGGATTTAAGTAAATGGGAAAAACTAGCAGCAATTCGCGAATCTCAAGGTTGGAAATTAGAACTTTGGAATGTGCAACAAGTGCGCGATCGCAATCCTCACTTATCTGTCAACAATAACATAATTGCTGGGATTTATTCGCCGCAAGACCGGCAAGTCGATCCGACGGCGCTAACTTTGGCTTTGGTGGATGCTGCTGAACGCAATGGCGTAATTTTTAAGTTTGGAGTGGAAGTTGAAGGGGCCGCGATTGCTGCTAGTGGCGAGTTCGATCGACTAATTATATCCGCTGGCTTAGGTTCTGCGACAGTCACTGCATCCTTAAATCAATTAATTGACATTCGCCCGGTGTTGGGACAAGCGCTGCATTTGCGGTTAAAAAATCCGTTAGGAAACCCAGATTTTCGGCCCGTAATTACTTGCGACGACGTTCACATTGTACCTTTGGCAAATCAAGAATTTTGGGTGGGGGCGACGGTGGAGTTTCCTGAAAATGGCGGGGAAATTGAGGCGAATGCTGATATGTTGGAAGAAGTGATGGCGAGGGCGATCGCACTTTGTCCCGCCTTAGCCGAAGCTGAAATCCTCAGAAAATGGTCGGGATTGCGCCCGCGCCCGGAAAAACGACCGGCCCCAATTATCGAGACGCTTCCGGGTAACAGCCACGTTCTGATCGCCAGCGGCCACTACCGCAACGGTGTTCTGCTGGCCCCTGCAACCGCGCGATCGATCCGAGAAGCAATTTTGCAATAATTAACAAATGTTAATACAATCAATAAAGCCATTTATATCTTGTCCGGTCAATTGATCTATCGTTCGTAGTGCGGACTAAAGTCCGTTCCCGGATTGCGGACTAAAGTCCGCACTACGAACCGTTTTTGTTAGAATCATCAATGGGACATGATATCATATATTATCTTAAAAAATGTCCGACAAACCTTTAGGAAAACCCCGCTCCTTGTGGCGAGTAATTTTGCTTTATGCAGTCAGTTTACTGCTATATTACGGATGGTACAAATGGATTATCCAAGAAGAATTGCGCCGCTATAACGGCAGCGGTTGGACGATTCCCTAGGGGATAGCTACCCTTCGGGAACGCGATCGCGATCGCCGCGCATGGGGGTTTCCCCTACAAGAATCACACAACTGATGAACGAACTGCTATAGTTCTTTTGCCCTGATTGTGGAATGTTGGGTTTTACCTTTTTTTGAATTAGCCAACAGTCTTTTGAAATCATTCCCTAGTTTTCTTAATAACTAACGATTATGAATTATGACGAATCCGACTCACCGGCGGGTGTAGCTGACGGCGAGTCTTTAACAGTAGAACAGGCGATCGCAAATTTGCACTCCCCAGATTACAGTCTCCGCTATTATGCTGCTTGGTGGATTGGCAGATTTCGAGTCAAAGAACCGGCGGCGATCGCAGCTCTTATTGATGCTTTGCAGGAAGAATCAGAACAAACAAAAATAGGCGATTATTCCCTATTGCGAAATGCGGCGCGGGCGCTGGGTAAATTGGGCGACAAACAAGCCTTACCGGCGCTGATTCGGTGTTTGGAATGTGCCGATTATTACGTGCGGGAAGCGGCGGCTCAAGCTCTAGAAATGCTGGGCGATCGCGATTCCATTCCGTCGCTGATGAAACTCTTAGATGGGGGCGTAGCTGGAGCCGTGCGAGTGGCTGGTAAATCGCATCTGGTGCAGCCTTACGACTCGGTAATTGAAGCTTTGGGTACGCTGCGAGCGACAGAAGCTATACCGCTAATTGCACCTTTTTTAGAGCATTCTGTGGAGCGGGTGCAGTACGCTGCGGCGCGGGCGATGTATCAGTTGACTGGCGATCCGGTTTACGGAGATCTATTGGTGACAGCTTTGAATGGGGATAATTTGCAGTTGCGGCGATCGGCTTTGATGGACTTGGGGGCGATCGGCTATTTGCCGTCAGCGCCAGCTATTGCTGAAACTTTAGCAGAAAATAGCATGAAATTGATCGCCCTGAAAGGAGTTTTGGAGCATCACCTCAATCAACAAGAATCTCTATCTTTGTCCGATGAAGCTATCCAAGTTATGAACTTAATGGATAGTTTACTTTAACAAAAATTAGTTCGCAACTGCAATAGGATTGCTTTAGCGATTCTCAATTGTCTGCCATATATTCAGGACACAGCACATTCAGGAAACATCACTGCTGTTTCCCTAGCGCATATCTGTATTTCAGGCAATTGAGAACTATTTGAGCGGTTTTAGCCTGGTGAATCAGCGGCTGATGGTTTGATGGAATGAGGAAGGAGACTTTCGGCAATAATTTTGCTCAAATTTCCGTAATAATACTGATATTAGTAGCTTGATTTGGCAAAATAACTCGTGTTAAAATCACCTTACCATCTGGAGCGCTCCTCAGTTAAAAAAGTTTTGGTTTTGACAATAGCGCTCGCGGAATGCTGGGAGATGGTTGTGTAGTGGCTAGAAGTATCAATCGGGGGATTCACCATGAGCAACGACGATTTGGAAGTCCAGGTGCAACATTTTGCCGCGCTTAAGTCCAAGTATCAAGCAACAAAATATGAAGATTCATCTCCCTCTAGTCTTCTGTATCTCATTCTGCAAAGAGCTGATTTAGAATTTGAAATTAGTAAGTTTGAGGGGAAGTGGTTACGAAAGCATCAGCTTTTGGAAACAAGAAAAGCTATCGAGCAAGAGCAACAACGTAAGGCTGAAAGACGAAAAAAACTCGATGCTAAATTTTCTCAACTCAAGTCTAAGTTTCAAGCAATCAAAGGGCTGCCCGTATCCAGTCCTTTGTATCCTATCCTTTGGAAACTTGACTCGGAAAATCATCTAACTCCCTTAGAAGTTAACTATCTGCAAGAAGAGGGGCTGACTAAAACAATTGGTATCGCTGAAGATATGGCGCGATTTGCTGGACTAAAGGCTAAGTACCAAGCCACAAAATATCAAGAGTCATTGCCTGAAAGTCGTCTTTATCACATTTTGAAGGAACTAGAAGCTGAAAAACCGTTAAATGATTCAGAGGTTAAATGGCTTAAGAAACAAGAACTCTTTGAAACCCTGGGAATTTTTCAAGAAAAAGAAGCTATAAGAGAAGCTGAGTTTGCCAAAATAAAAGAGAAGTACCAAGCAACTAAACACCCAGAAACATCTGTCTCTAGTCAGTTGTATCCCATCCTTAAAAATCTTGAGGTAGATCAGCAGTTGAGTGAGTCAGAACTTAACTGGCTAGAAGAGAATCAACTTAGCGAAACGCTTAGCATTGTTTTGGAGATTGAACAAAAACGACATTTTTGCGAACTGAAAGTTAAGTATAAAGCTACTACTTATGAGGATTCATCCCTCTCTAGCCATCTTTATAAAGTTCTCAAAAAAATTGATTTAGAAAGTCAGCTAGGTGAGCAGGATATTAATTTTCTAAAAAAGCGTAATTTGAGTGAGACAATTACTATTGCGCTTGACAAATATGCTGCTACTCTCAAGTCCAAAATTCAATCTGGAGATCATTTAAGTGAGGCTGATTTTGATTGGCTGAAACAGAATGGACGTGAGGATGTAATTACCTTTGCCCAAGAGAAGGAATTTGCGGCTCTCAAGGTCAAGTATCGGATTATAGATCATAATTTTCCCTTCGATCCGTTTTACGCAATCATGGTAAAATTGGAGAGAGAAGAACGTCTAGATCCTGTGTTAGTTGTTCAGTTAATACAACAGAAACTTTTATCTAATCATGGAATGATTGTTATGGCCTACCACAGGCTTGAAGCGCTTTTCTATGATCGCGAATATGAGCGCACTGGAGATAAATGGAACTTGCCCAACGCCAGCAGTCATTGGCGCAAGGCAGGTGAACCGGAAAGTGCATTGAAGGTGACAGAAAATCTGGACTTCGATCAAATCAAAGAAAATAAGCTCAAGTCAGCTTTGTTAACAACGAGGGGCGGTGCTTTCCGAGATATTGATAAATTAGATGATGCACAAAAGTGCGCGCTAAAAGCTATTGAGTATCAGCCTCAGAGTCATCATCCTTACACTTTGATGGGAGCTATTTGTTATGAGCGGGGTCAATATTCACAGGGCGATGATTGGTTTAACAAGGCAATTAAACGCGGTGCTGAATCAGAAGATATAGATTCCGAACTCAAGCGGGTTGTCAAAAATGCTAAGGATGAGAAGCGTCGGGAAGTTGTGGAATATCTGCTGACAAAAAATCCGCAGCGCTATGCTTGGGCTAAGGCTTATAGGAAGCGCGAAGGCGGTGAGGATGCACAGCGCAAGAATTCCTAGCGCAGGTATGGAGTCGAGTTTTTGGCGGATTCGACTCTTTAACCAAGATTGTCATATTTCGAGTATGGTAAGCTTTCCAAGTCGATCGCCGCGCCTCACCGACGCTGCAAAAAGTTCGATCGCGCGATCGACCCAACCTACAATTACAATGATCACGGTAGAGCTTACAAATCAATGGCATTAGAACTAATTCGCGCAGTCGAACAAGCAGATTCTTCCGAAGGCTTGTTAAACGCAGTCAAAGCACTGGCGGAGGCTCCTTCCAAAGAAGCAATTCCTACCTTAATTACAGTCCTCGGCTACAACAACCCCGGCGCCGCAGTTGCCGCCGTTGACGGGCTGATTCAACTCGGAGAACCCGCCGTACTCCCGCTTCTAGAACAGCTTGACGGCTACAATTACGGAGCGAGGGCTTGGGCTGTTCGAGCTTTGGCGGGAATTGGCGACCCCAGAGGTTTAGAGATTTTGCTCGATGCTGCGGCGAATGACTTTGCTTTGAGCGTGCGGCGGGCGGCGGCTAGGGGTTTGGGGACGATTTGCTGGGAACTTATGCCCGCAGAACAAGTTTTAGATGCTCAAATTCGCGCAGTGAAAACCCTGCTGCAAGCGTCCCGAGACCCGGAATGGGTGGTTCGCTACGCAGCAGCGGGGGCTTTGCAAGCTTTGGCGGTTGCTGCGACTGTTCAACCGGATTGGTTAACGGAAGTTTTGGCCCAACTTGAGGAAATTGCCCAAAGCGATGAAACTTTAGCAGTTAGAGCTCGCGCAGTGCTTGCTAAGAAAAAATTGTCACCTGGCTAGGGTTTGGGCGATCATCTCTTCCAAGTCCCCTTGACTGAGAGTGGTTAATATAAAGACTTCTTGTACGGTTTTGCCCTGTCTGGCAATGATTTTAAATCCCCCCCGGATGGGTACTGACACTCTTAATGTCATGCGGGGGATGTGTCCTTTAACTTTGTTGATGACCCCTGGCGTAACAGTTTGAATGCCTATTTTTAGGGTGAGGCGCTCTAAAATTGGTATCAAACCGGGAAGGTGGGTAGAGTGATTCCAAACTAGGCGGCCTTTAGATTGTGGGTTCATGACTTTTGTACCAAATTCAACATACCCAGTCTAAGTCACCTCTGGCTGGAACCAATTTGAAATTCCCTCAACTTATGTATCAAGAACGTTACAGTGCCTGTCATTGAGAGCAAAGCGACGCCATCTCCAGCCGATATTTTTGATTCCGGGCGCCCAAGCTGAGATTTTCTTTACCAGAATTGTCCTGTACTTTTTGATGTTTTGGGTTGGTAATTTTCGGTTTTTCTAGTTGAGTTGCGATCGCCCGGAACATTTCTGTGGCGCTGCAAGGTTTCTTGAGGTAGCCGTCGGCTTTGAGTTCGATCGCTTTTTCTATTTCTGAACCCGTCATAAAAATAAACGGAATGCTGGCGGTTGCAGGGTGCGATCGCAAAATCGCAAAAACTTCCAAACCGTTGAGTTCCGGCATCATCACATCAGACAAGATTAAATCGGGAATTTGGGCGATCGCTAACTGGATACCGACTTGTCCGTTTTCTGCGCCTACAGCTTCAAAACCGTGCAATTGCAGGAGTTCTATAACGGTTTCTCTGAGAAACTTATTGTCTTCAATTACTAATATTTTTGGCATTTATTTTAGCTGCGTCTCTACATTGTTTGTCTTTATACCTTATAATTTTGGCAGGTAACTTTTGAAAACTCAATAGGGTTATTGCAAAAAACCGCTTTTTTCGGGCCGCTTTTTATGGAAAGTGCGATCGCAGGCACCGACAATAATAGTATTAATCAACAGTCAGTGTTCATCACAAACCTCAACAATCTGACGCTTTTTAGTGCAGTGTCGCATCTGATAAAAGAGTTATATACAGCAATCAAACTCTGCCAATCACGGCTTCGGTTCATACACTTTATCTGTCTAGAGCTTGCTGTACGATCGCATAAGCGTTAAGCTATCTGCAAGACTTTGAAGATACATAGATATTCCAATGGCATTTAAGCCCAGTTACTTCAAAGCTGACTTTTTCAAAATTTTGTCTAACCCCGTGCGGATTCAAATCCTGGATGCCTTGCGGCTGGGGAAAAAAAGCATCAATTACATTGCCGAGTCGATCGAGGTGGAATGAAAACGACTTGTTGCATCAATTCATAAATTGTGAGTAGAAAATTAATTGAATATGCGGACACTACTTTTAAATACTCTCGATAACGTTCAAAGTTTCCGCTTGGGTTACTTGTTCCGTAACTGGCGTGGCGATTTGACAGGTGGACTAACAGCGGCAGTGGTAGCACTGCCTTTGGCGCTGGCTTTTGCAGTGGCGAGTGGAGTGGAACCGAAAGCCGGACTCTACACCGCAATTGTGGCGGGGATTGTAGCGGCAATCTTTGGTGGTTCACCCGTTCAGATTACCGGCCCTACCGGGGCAATGGCAGTCGTTCTAGTGGGAATTGTCGCCAAGTACGGCATCGAAAAGGTTTGGATTGCTGGGGTAATGGCCGGGATTATCCAAGTTGCCTTGGGGATTGCCAAACTCGGACGGCTGGTGAAGTTTATTCCCTATCCGGTGACGGCGGGCTTTACTAATGGCATCGCCGTGATTATTTTTTGTGGTCAGCTTAATAATTTCTTTGGCTTGCAACTGCCACGCAGCGAACATTTTCTACCTGGATTGTGGGAAAGTGCGACCCATATAGAAGGTGGAAATTGGGCAGCGGTGGGGTTGGCAATGGTGGTCATTACCACAAAATTGCTTTGGCCTCGGATTAATACTACGATACCGGGTTCTTTGGTGGGGTTAATCCTAGCGACTGCTGTCGCGTCTTTTTTTCACCTCCACGTCCCCACTATCGGCTCGATTCCCCAATCGTTACCGGTGCCGCAAGGTATTCCCCACTGGACTGATTTTCGTCTGCTGCGAGAGCTAATTAATCCTGCCTTGGCACTGGCTGCATTGGGGAGTATTGAGTCGTTGCTGTCGGCGGTGGTGGCTGATGGTATGACAGTCAGCGAGAAACACAATAGTGACAGGGAACTCATCGGTCAAGGGTTGGCGAATATCATAGTGCCGTTTTTTGGAGGAATTCCGGCGACGGGGGCGATCGCTCGTACTGCTGTCAATGTGCGTGCTGGTGGCCAAACTCGACTTTCTGGCGTGATTCACGGTCTTGCTTTAGCGATTATTGTCTTGACTTTAGCTCCCCTCGCGGCACAAATTCCCCTAGCGGCCTTGGCTGGCATTCTGATGGTGGTTAGCCTGCGGATGATTGAGTGGGAAGCGATCGGCTTGCTGATGCGTGCCACATACTCCGACTTTGGTGTGATGATTCTTACCTGGCTAGTTACCATCTGCTTTGACTTAGTTCTAGCCGTAGAAGTCGGATTAATTGCAGCGGGTGCTTTGTTCATCAAGCGGATGAGCGAGTTGAGCCTGGCCAAAATTCCCGAAACCGAAGTTTTTCCTCCTGGTGTTCCCCTGGAGTTAAGCAAACAAATTGCTGTTTATCGGGTAGATGGGCCTGTATTTTTTGGTGCCGCCGAACGGTTTGTAACCTTCCTGCGGGATGAACCAGAAGTGAAGTTTCTGATTTTGCGGCTGCGGTTTGTACCGAATATGGACACCACTGGGTTAGTCGCCCTCGAAGACATCTACCAGGATCTGAAACGCCACGATTGCCGCTTAATTCTCACGGGTTTGCAGCCGGAAGTTCAACAACTCCTAGAGCGATCGGGAATCTTGGCAAAAATTGGGTTGTCAAATTGTTTTGAAACGACGACGGAAGCAATTTTTTCCATCACTCCTGCGATTGAAAAATCCGCTCAACCTGTAGCTATAACGTCTGAACAAAAAGAGTTGGTTGCCCCAAAAGAAGATTGATACAGTTTATTTAATAGAGATTCCAGCCGCCTGACTCAAAAAGTTTCTATTTGAGTCGGGCGGCTACTTAGAATAAGGTCTCATAAATCCGCCGCTTTGGTTAAGCGAGACTAAAAACTGTGCAGTTCACAAAATTACGGCGATCGGGTAAAATATAACCTGGTGTATAGCGATTTATTCAGGAACAGGATATGTCAGAATTTTTAGACTTTCTCCGACATCAGTTTGCCTACGTTGCCCTTGGCGAATTTAAACCAGGAAAATTCAAAGAAGCAGAAGAACTTTTTGAAAAAGCCGTTGCAACTTATGCTACTGGTTTTAAGGGAGCGTACCTGCTGCAATTGCCCAATACAGACAAAGGTATTGCAATCATTTTTTGGGAAAGTGTAGAAGAGATGGCAGCAAATCAAAGCGAAGCATATCAGGAAATATTGAAGCAGATGACTCCTTTGTTCGCCAAAATTCCCGACACAGATATTTACGAAATAGTTAGTGAAATTAAGCCGAAAAGTGCATGATTAAAAATTAGGCAACCGGCGCGTCATTCCCATTTTCATCTGCATTTTTCGCCCTACTCCGCTGTCAAGTCCAAAATCTGCTAAATTATTAATTTGCTTGATATTAACCGGATCAATATAGCGGTTATCAAGCATTGTGAGGTAGGCCCTATGCCCTATGCCCTATGCCGCATAGTACCTCATATGAGAGCACAGAAAGGCTATATAGAAATTAGAGTCGATCTTATGTAGGAAAACGGGCCGACCGCATCCGGCGGGGAGCTATGCAAATAAAAAATTATTTGTCTAATACCATTTTTGTAAAGATGTGCTATTGATGAAGTCTTAGCCCTCCCGAACTCGCGGGGGCTAATATCTAGCGCTACTTTATGAAATTTGTCTAACATTAATCATTGTAGCAAGACTTATTCACATTTGCATTACATCTTTGAATTTGCAATTACTTAAAATCTAAATCTGCCACACCTTCCCATCCTTCCGGCACTTCATATTGTTGATATTGCTGACAGCGTTTTACATAAAGTAGAGCAGCCCTATCCTCAGAATTTATAACTAATACCTCTTCAAATCTTGATTGAGCTAGGGCAAAATCTTGACAACCGTAAGCCCTGATTCCTTCCTCAAAAATTGCCTGAGTCTGAGTCTTTAACTGGTTGGATAATCCCAGTTCTTCATCATAAACTTCATAAACAGCAACCGATTCAGTTTTCCCTTTTACCCTCACTCTATCGAGAAAACGGGACTTAAAATTTGGTAAACCTTCCAGCCGAGATAGAGTATGTTCGCTAATCAAAATTCCCACTCCGTACAGCTTCGTTAAGCCTTCCAAACGAGAGGTCAAATTAACAGCATCAGCAATCACCGTCGTATCCATGCGTTCGGATTCGCCAACGGTTCCCAGCATTAAATTACCCGTATGCAAGCCAATACCTATAGAAATCGGAACCTCACCTCCCAGTTGCCGCTGTTCGTTGTACAGCGCTACTTGTTTCTGCATCGCAATTGCAGCTTGCACAGCATCATTAGCTGACTCAGGAAACAGCGCCATAATCGCATCGCCAATATATTTATCAATAAAGCCTCGGTACTGCCGAATAACTGGGCTGACTTGACTGAGATAAGAATTAATAAATTGAAAATTTTCTTGAGGTGTCATCGCTTCTGACAGAGTTGTAAATGAGCGAATGTCAGAAAACATTACCGTCATTTCTTGCTGTACTTGGTCGCCAATTTGAACATCAATAATACTTTCCTTTCCTAAAAATTTGAGAAAATTGCGCGGCACAAAACGCCCGTAAGCTGAAGTTATTTTTGCCAGAGAAATATGCGTTCTGATGCGGGAAAGCATTTCTTGTTTCTGAATCGGCTTCGATAAATAATCATTAGCTCCCGATTCAAATCCCTCCACAATATCTGCCACTTGATTTTTTGCAGTCAGCATCACAATTGGAAGTTCATAAGCTGGAAACTGCTCGCGGATTTTTTGACAAACTTCATAACCGTTCATGTGCGGCATCATCAAGTCTAGCAAAATCAAGTCAGGAATAAAACCGCCTTCCATTACGGCCAAGGCCTCTTGTCCGTTACTAGCTTCTGTAATGGCGTAATTGTACAGGGAAAGGTTATTGATGAGTACCTGACGGTTAATGGGTTCGTCATCAACAATCAAAACTTTGAACTGTTTTTCATGATTTATTGTCAGCGGTAACTCTTCGACCACTATTGGGATGGCTAACTCGTAAATCTTAGTTGTTTGAAGCTCTGCTGACGGCTTGGGTTCAGTTTTGACAGTGGAAATAGGCAAGGTAAATGTAAATTGCGAACCTTTCCCTAGTTGAGACTCAACCAGAATTTTACCGCCATGCAATTCAACCAATTTTTTGGTGACAGCTAAACCCAATCCTGTACCGCCATATTCTCTGGTGCTAGCTCCTTCTGCTTGTTCAAAAGATTCAAATATTCTCTCAAATTGATTTTCGGCAATGCCAATTCCGGTATCAGAAATCGTTACAGCCAAGAGAGAGTTTGTAGTTGGTGATTTTGGGAAATTTACTGCCGATAGCTGAGGCTCGACAACCACTTTTGCTGACACTGTTACCGTTCCTAAAAAAGTGAATTTAATCGCATTGCCCACAAGGTTGTGCAAAATCTGTTGCAGGCGCTCTTCATCGGCTAAGGCGGAGGGAAATTCCGCAGAAATCGAGTTGATTAATTGCAATTTTTTAGGGGCAGCTAGGGGTTTACTCATGGTCAAAATTACATTGGTAACTGCTCGTAAGTCTACGGGTTTCAGTTGCAGTTCCAAATTTTTGTGCCTCAATTTAGAGAAGTCAAGAATATCGTTGACTAAATTAGACAAACGCCTACCGCTGGAGACAATCAAAGTGAGGTTAGCTTGAGTTTTTTGGGGAAGTTCTCCGGTTGCTCCGTCAATCAGGGATTCAGCGATGCCAATGATGCCGTTGAGGGGTGTGCGGAGTTCGTGAGATGTGTTGGCAAGGAATTCATTTTTGAGTTGATCAAGGTCTTTTAAGTCTTCATTTTGCTTTGCTAGGGCGGCAAAAGATTCTTGAAGTTGTCTTGCCATGCTGTTGAATGAATTTGCTAGTTGTCCGATTTCAACTATCCTGCTGAGCGGGACGTGCTGCTCTAAGTTTCCCGTGGCAATTTCTGCGGATGCTTGAGAAAGTTTAAGCAGTGGTTTCGCAATCCAGGCAGCGGTGAAAATACCGATAATAATTGCCACAATTAAAGTTACAATACATAGCAGGATCGTAGTTTGGTTATTGGCATCAATTTCTGCTGTAAAGTCTGATTCGGGGACAACTACGATAACTAACCAATCTAAAATACCTAATTCATCTCGAAAAGGGGCAGCTTGCAGAAAATGTTTCTCACCGTCGAGCAGAAATTCCATCTGCTGAGGGGTATTTATTTTATTTAAATTTCCAAATTGCTCGAATAAATATTGAGTTGTTTTTCGGGTTAAATGGTCGCTAATTTTTTCGGCGTGAAGACGCTCGGTTTTACCGCTGGCAGCAACTGTAAAAGGTTTGTTGATTGTGGAGCTAGCAACTAAAAGTCCGCTGCGTTCGACGATGAAAATTTTCCCTGATTTGCCAACAGTGAAACTGTGCAGGAAGTCGCTAATTTGTCCGAGGGAAATATCGGTCAGAAAAACGCCCTGAAGTGTTCCTGTACTGTTGTAGAAGGGGTAGACTGCTGAAAGGTCTAGCCTGTCACCTAAAGCGGAAGTATCTATGGCGCTCCAAGTTGGGCCGCCGGCCCGGACAGCAGCTTTATACCAATCGCGAGTTCGAGCATCATAATTGGGTTTTTCTCGAATTAATTTGATGCGATTGCCTTGATTGTCAACTGCATATCTGCGGATGGCGTTACCAGTTGTTTCGTTCGCTATTACTGTGTAGCCTTCTGGTTTATTAGCGCCTACAAATTCTCCTTTTGGGTTGGCAAAGGCGATGGTTCCAATATTAGGATTAAGGGATTGGCTTTGCTGCCAAAAATAGCCTTCCATTTGCTTAAAATTGGTGGGATCGAGTAACTTTTGGCGAATTGTATTGATGTGAATTTGCTCAATTAAATGAGGTTTAGCTAAGTAGCTTGTCAGGTGAAGTTGGACGCGGGCTACCACTTCACGCCGCAACTGGCTGGCAACATTGTTGACCGCTTTTTGTCCGTTGCGGAAGGATAGATAGCCCACTAGCCCAACCGCTACAAAAATTTGTATTACGAAAGGAACGACGAGGGTGGCACGGAGGCCGAATTTGCCGGGATTATTACTCATAAGGGGGCGCGATCGACAAATGTGAGGCTAAAGGGGGTATAGTTCATTATTTATTATAAAAATTCATTTTTTAAGAGATACAGTTAGGGTTATAGGATTTTAGTTTGAAGAATTGAGAATTAATGATTAAGCTTGTGGTTGAGAGTTGACCTAGAGTTGCATTGTTTTTTAGATATGCTATTATTTTGGTAGCGAATTAGAAGGTAGAGGGAATCATAAATAAAAATTTATGCCTTCTATTTTATACTTACAAAATCTCTAAGATCGGAGCAATTTAATAAAAATTGACAATTTACAACTTAGTAATTGCAAAGTTTAGATTTTTTTGGGTAAATTTAGTATAAGTTATTTTAACAAAATCGGTGCATTGTAGGGGCTTGATGAAGATATGATTTGGTTTTAAACAAGGCTGTGGGGTATTTAAATTGATAGTTTTTCGAGTCAGCAAGCGGGCATTAGTGCGGGTTTTTTTACATAAAAATTACCCTCGATATTTTGATATTTATAGCATAAAATATTCGATGGAAAAATATTGCCAAGAATTACGCCGACTCAACATAAAATCAATGGTGGCGATGAAAATGCTAATGAACGAAAATTTAATAACTTAAATATCTGCCACACTCCTCTGTTTTCAGAAGCGATGGCGTAAAGAGAGGCAGAGCCTCGCTTATCTGCATTACCAGGCAGAGCCTGGTAACGAGCAATACTAAAAAAATGCTGAAGGCGGTTGAAACCGCTGCCGACTTCCTCCCCATGTCTCCAGCCAGGGGCTTCCGTCTCGTTCTTCGGTGAATGTTTAGGCGATCGCAATTTCGGACGACAAATAAACGTCTTGAATGGCGTGGAACAATTTTACGCCTTCTTCAAAGGGACGCTGAAAAGTTTTGCGGCCGGAAATTAAGCCGCAGCCGCCAGCGCGTTTGTTGATTACTGCGGTGCGAATGGCTTCGGCAAAATCGTTTTTTCCCGAAGCACCGCCGGAGTTGATTAAACCCATTCTTCCGGCATAACAGTTGAGCACTTGATAGCGTGTTAGATCGATCGGGTGATCCGTTGTCAAATCGGAATAAACGCGCTTGTCGGTTTTGCCGTAACTGTGGCCGCTGGCTTTAGCAACTGCTGCGTAGCCGTTGTTGCATTCGGGCAATTTTTGCTTGATGATGTCAGCTTGAATTGTCACTCCTAGGTGATTTGCTTGAGCTGTTAAATCCGCTGCTAAGTGATAATCTTTGTCTTGTTTGAAGATATCGTTGCGGAGGTAGCACCACAGAATTGTTGCCATTCCGTATTCGTGAGCTTGGGCAAAAGCTTGACTGACTTCTTGGATTTGTCGCGTCGATTCTGGGGAACCAAAATAAATTGTTGCTCCGACTGCAACTGCTCCCAAATTCCAAGCTTGTTCGACGGAAGCAAACATTATTTGGTCGGCTTGATTGGGATAAGTCAGTAGTTCGTTGTGATTTAGTTTAAGAATGAAAGGAATTTTGTGGGCGTATTTACGAGATACGCTGCCCAACACTCCTAGGGTGGTGGCGACAGCGTTGCAGCCTGCAGAAATTGCTAGTCTGATGATGTTTTCGCTGTCAAAATAAATGGGATTTGGTGCAAAAGAAGCGGCTGCTGAGTGTTCGATTCCTTGGTCTACTGGTAGGATGGATAAATAGCCGGTATTCGCCAAGCGTCCGCTAGAATAAAGTTGCTGGAGCGATCGCAAGACTTGGGGAGATCGATCGGTTTGAGCGAAAATGCGATCGACCCAATCCGGGCCTGGCAGGTGCAACAAATCTTTAGAAACTTTTGCTTGATGGGTGAGCAAGTCTTCGGCTTCGTCGCCCAGCAAAGATGCGATCGCACTGGGAACTGATACTGTAGCTGTCATGCTGATTGCCCTCTCAATTTCAATTTCAGGCTGATGATTGCAGACATTAGCCTTGTTGATATTGTAGCGAAAAAATCATATTTTTCATCCCGGCAAAGATCGCCCGAATTTTCAACAAGATTAGCGACAACAGCAACTAGGACGCGCTACCCTAGAATAAGCTGGCAGTTTAGCTTTCCTCGCTGCTGCCTGCGATCGCCTATCGACACACAACTCTGCCATCATAATGTCACACACTTACTTTGATTCTGAAAACGGTAACAAGTCCTTCGAGATGCCCGGTGCCAGACCCCACTACAACCCCGATCGCCCCGGACAAGTAGAGCATATTTTCCTCGATTTAGTGCTGGATATTCCCAAACAAAGTTTTCGCGGCACTTGCAGCATCCGCATCAATCCAGTCCGCAGCGGTATTGACAAATTAACCTTAGATGCTGTAAACCTGAACATTAAATCAGTAAAAATCGGCGAAACCGAGCAAAATTTTGACAGCGACGGCGAAGTGCTGCAAATTCAACTGCACGAACCAACAAAAGCATACGAACCAATTACAATCGCGATCGAATACTCGGTCGAAAAACCCCAGCGCGGTCTCTATTTTGTCGGGCCAGATAAACACTATCCCGACAAGCCAACACAAGTTTGGACTCAAGGCGAAGACGAAGATTCCCGCTTCTGGTTTCCCTGTTTCGACTATCCCGGACAACTCGCAACTTCCGAAATTAGAGTACAAGTTCCAAAACAACTTTTTGCAATATCTAACGGCGAATTAATTAGCACAAAAAATGAGGGCGACGATAAGATTTATCACTGGTCGCAAACCCAGATCCACCCAACTTATTTAATGACCTTAGCTGTCGGAGATTTTGCCGAAATTAAAGACGAATGGAACGGCAAACCAGTTAATTATTACGTCGAAAAAGGCCGCGAAGCCGACGGTAAGCGTAGCATGGGCAAAACGCCCCAAATGATTGAGTTTTTCTCTAAAGCATTTGGCTATCCTTACCCTTTTCCTAAATATGCTCAAGTCTGCGTCGATGATTTCATCTTCGGCGGTATGGAAAATACTTCGACAACTTTGCTAACAGATAGGTGCTTGCTAGACGAACGCGCTAGCCTCGATAATCGCGGTACAGAAAGCTTAGTTGCTCACGAATTAGCTCACCAATGGTTCGGCGATTTAGTAGTAATTAAACACTGGTCTCATGCTTGGATCAAGGAAGGTATGGCTTCCTATTGTGAGGTGCTGTGGACTGACAAAGAATACGGCAAAGAAGATGCGGCTTATTATATGTTAGGTGAAGCCCGCAATTATTTAGCTGAAGACAGTTTTCGTTACCGCCGCCCGATTGTCACTCACGTTTACCGCGAAGCGATCGAATTATACGATCGCCATTTGTACGAAAAAGGCGCTTGCGTGTATCACATGATTCGCGCCGAGTTAGGCGACGAACTATTTTACAAAGCAATTCAAACTTTTGTGCGGGATAACGCTCACAAAACTGTAGAAACGATCGATTTGCTAAGGGCGATCGAAAAGGCGACAGGCCGCAATCTGATGTTTTTGTTCGACCAGTACGTTTATCGCGGCGGTCATCCAGATTACAAAGTTGCTTATTCTTGGGACGGCGACAGCAAATTAGCCAAAGTGACTGTCACACAAACTCAGATCAAAGATAGCAAAAAGGACAACGGTAATAGCAAAGATGTCTTCGACCTAAAAATTCCGATCGGCTTCGGTTATAAGCCGGAAAAAGATGCAGACGAGCGAAGTGCTGCTAATATAAAAACTTTCACTGTTCGAGTGCACGAACGCGAGCAAAGTTTCTATTTCCCCCTAGAAGAGAAGCCCGCTTTTATCAGTTTTGATGTCGGAAATAAATACTTAAAAACCGTTGTTTTAGAGTATGGAGTTGCCGAATTAAAAGCTCAGTTGAAGTTCGACCCTGACCCGGTTTCCCGGATTTATGCAGCCAAAGCTTTGGCGAAAAAGGGAGGACTGGAAGCTGTGAAAGCGCTGTCAGAAGTTCTCAAAAAAGATCGGTTTTGGGGTGTGCGGGCTGAAGTAGCTACTCAGTTAGTTGAAATTAAACTCGACCAAGCTTTTGAAGGTTTAGCAAGTGGTTTGAAAGATAAAGATGCTAGGGTTCGCCGCGCTGTGGTGAATGCGCTGGGCCAAATCAAGACTCACGAAACTTATAAGGCGCTGAGGTCGATCGTCGAAAAAGGCGACGACAGCTATTATGTAGAAGCGGCCGCAGCTAGTGCTATGGGCTCGATCGCAGGGGCGAATCCCGACGAAAAACCGACGGACGAACAGGTACTCAAAGAGTTAAAATTGGTTTTGAAAGAGCGTCAGGGCTGGAATGAGGTTGTGCGATCGGGTGCTATTGCCGGTTTGGCGCAAATGAAAACTTCTGAAGATGCGCTGAATCTAATTTTGAAATATACAGCCATCGGTACTCCGCAAGCTTTGCGCTTGGCTGCAATTCGCTCTTTGGGGACAATTTCTACAGGTCAAACTAAGCTTAATTTAGAACGAATTTTGCACCGATTGGCAGAATTATCTAAGGAGACGTTTTTCTTGACTCAAGTATCTGTGGTAGTGGCTTTAGGACAGATGGAAACTCGCAAAGCCATTCGGATTTTGCGTTCTTTAGCTGACCAAACTCCCGACGGCCGCGTCCGTATGATGGCTGATGAAGCTGTGCAAAGAGTGCAGAAAAATGCTGGTTCTGATGCAGCCGTGAAGCAGTTGCGGGAGGAGTTAGACCAGGTGAAGAAGGAGAATCAAGATTTGAGGAGTCGGATGGAAAATCTGGAGGCTAAGGCGAAGAAAGATTAGAGGGAAAACCGCACACCGGCGCGGATAGAGGCCGATTTGGGCGATCGGCTTTTATCTGCGCGCGAGTATTACAATATTATTTTCTAGCTGGAGTGCATCTACATTTGCTAGTTTTAACAGAGGGAAAGCAAAATATGTCTGTTCTCTACTGTGCGGTTGTCTAAAATGGTGAATGATCTAGAATCAGGCGTGCAGTTTTTATTGTTTAGGAACGAAAAGTTAATAACTTAAATATCTGCCACACTCTTCCTGATAGCTAGCAGAGCGGACTTATGCACGGGCGGTCAGAAACTGGGTTTTTTTACGAAAAGACGCGCTGTATCCCGGATATTCGGTAAAACACGCGGTTTCTTTAGTCCTATGCCTCAGTCCTATATTAATCTAGTTGCAGCAGCTTTTGCACCCACAACTATTGCCAAAATTATGAGTATAACCGCTTTATTGGTAGAGCAATCGGGAGTAATTCCCTACCGCATTCAAGACGGAAAAATTGAAGTCATGCTGATTACTTCTTCAACCAGTAAGCGCTGGGTAATTCCCAAAGGGTTAATTGAACCTGATATGACTCCGCAAGATTCTGCAGCGAAGGAAGCTTGGGAAGAAGCAGGTTTGTTGGGTAAAGTGTTGCCGGATTTGTTGGGAACTTACAAATATCAAAAGTCCGGCCATACTTGTCATGTAGAAGTATTCTTGCTACCAGTGCAAACTATTCTGGAAAATTGGCCGGAAGCTAGCAAGAGAAAGCGGCAGTGGGTAAGTATTCCGAAAGCAATTAAGCGGGTGAATGAACCGGAACTCAAACTGATTCTTGCAGATTTACCGAATCAGTTCTGGTGATTGACATATATTAAGCCTTTCTCAGAAAGATGAGGTACTATGCGGCATCGGGCATCCGCCAAACAGGGCATCGGGCATCGGGTATACCTCAGCACGCTTGAGAACTGCTATATATTAAATCGGCGTTAAAAACCCCTCGATCAAAGTCGGCGATTGAAAGAGACTGTTGGCGAATTCGCGGGGGTTTTCCCTCTCACTTCTGGAGGGCAGGATTTCCGTTGGTTATTGGCAGTTAACTAGGTATGCGATCGATTAGACATTTAGTCCCTCACCACTAAAAATAGTGGTGAGAGGTAAAAATCTTTTGAGATGCGCCAGCAGTCTCTTTTAATCGTCCTTTTCAATCGCTCTTAATTATCATCTGAGGATGATTCATGGGACGATTCTGCAGACGATGATTCATGGGACGATTCTGCGATCGCACTTAGCGGCTGAATGCTTACAATCTTCCCGCCCATGCGAGTAATCCGCTGCATTTCTTGATTCATCCGATTGTACGGCACGGTGATAAATGTACTGCCGCTCGATCGAATCGAATAATCAATATTTTCCGTATCATCGCTTTGGCGCAAGCCCACAACTTCGTACCGAAAACAGCGACCTGCGGAAGCTGTATTGCCACTTTTTCCAGCTACAATTTGACCTAACATAAGCTTCTTGGTAATTGGTTATTTGTTACTTGTTATTGGTTAGTTGTTAGTTGTTAGTTGTTATTTGTTATTTGTTACTTGTTGGTTCTAATAACCAATAACTAATAACAACTAACCAATAACCAATAACTAAATTTGAGTAATGCTGGCGATTTTTCCGCCCAAACGATGAATTTTCTGCATTTGCGGCAGCCAATCCTCAACAGGTACGATGAAAGCCTTGCTGCTGCGACGCACGCTAGGATAGCCACCTGTGCGAATCCCCGAAACTTCCACGCGCAACAGTCGTCCTTCCTTGCCGTAAGCTGCCGCGCCGCCGAAACCGCTGCTGGGAGTTACGTTTTGTGCCGAAGGGCGATATGCCCAACCTTCGTTACCACCGGAGGGACCAACTACTGCCGTAGCGTTGTTGGCACCAACTTCGGCTGCTAAGCGAGAGTTATTGCCTTCTATTTGAGATGTATCGCTATTTGCGTAGCCCCGATACAAGCGGAACATCCGGGTAAAGCCAACGGATCTTTGTCCCCGTTGAAATTCAAAAGCCCGGTAGTAAGGTACGATATTATCTCCAAAGCTTTCTTGATATTCTACTGAATCGATGTAGGAATCAATATCAGCATCGTATCCTTCGTTTTGGTACAAATCTAAGTGATGAATTACTTCAGATTCGTCGTAAATAGCCCGACCGAGCAAGTGTTTGTAGTTTAGTTCGATCGTCCGAGTTTGGAAGCTGTTGTAGAAAAACTTGGTTTTGTACAGTTCCGATTTTGCTACAGCGCGTACAAATTCTCGTACTGTTAAGCTGCCGTCTCGCAGGAGAGATTCAGAACTTGTCAGGCGATCGGATTTCATCAAATAGTCGTTGCCCAGCACCTGACGGTAAACGGCACGAATCACAGTTTCTACGTCATCTTTGGTGTAGTTCGGGCGTAACTCGACCTTCGGCGCATCGCTCAATGCGGATGTTCCCAGTCTGGACGCTGCTGTGGTAATAGCCACCAGATTTTCTCCTAAATTAATAACAAAAGTTTAAAGCTTTGTTGCACTTGAGATTTTTAGGACTAAGGCTAATATGTGTATGGGTAGGATGCATAGTAAGCACCTTACCTGTATACATCAATTAAATAGGTAAGTGCCAATAGACCTCGGATGGGTCGGGTGGGTTTTGCCACAATAAATTGCTTACTAGCATATATCTCGGCTAAACCCGCCACTACAAGTATGGTTTTTCCTGCCTATCTACTTAATCCTAATTTGTTTTCGGACGCTTGAAAAAACGTCTTTATAAACTTTAAGCTGTGGTAATACTTACCACTTTGCCGCCCCGTTTGTTGATTTGCTGCAAGCGGCTCGAAAGTTGATCGTAAGGTACAAGATATTCGGTAGTAGTCCGCCGCACTTGGGGCGAAAACTTAGCCGCACCTTGCATTGCCGTAACTCGGTAGAGTTGGCCGCGAGAACCGCCGGAAACGCCGCCAAGGGATTTTCCAGTGGACGGAGTGGAGATTGGCGAAGCCGTATTTCTGGCAACTTCCCAGGTTAGCCGCGCTTGCTTTTGGTTTTGGGCGCGATCGCTGTTGGCATAGCCCCGGTACAATTGAAACATCCTGTTAAAACCGACGGTTTTTTGACCTCTTTGAGTCGCGAAACCGCGATAGTAAGGCACTACACTTTCGCCAAAATTTTCTTCATACTCAACTGAGTCAATGTAAGAATTGATTTCAGCTTCGTAACCTTCGGCATTGTACAAATCAACGTGGAAAGCAATTTCCGACTCGTCGTAAGGAGCGCGGCCTAACAGATGCTTGTAATTAAGCTCGATTAACCGCGTTTGCGAGTTGGGGTAAAAAAACTTTTTCCGATAAGTTTCGGAATGTGCAATTGCCCGCACAAAATCTTTAACTGAAATCTGTCCTTGCACCAGTAAAGATTCGGCACTGGTGACTCGTTCGCTCGACATTAAATACTCATTGCCGAAAACTTGGCTGTAAGCAGCGCGAATTACTGCTTTCGCATCGTCTTGCGTCCAGTGGGGGCGTAGTTCTACCCGTCCAGCTTCTTCAAATGCTTTGATTCCCAACCGTTCTGCTGCACCTAATCCCGCCATCTTTGCTTCTCCCTTTTTTGCTTTAAAAACTAACAACTGCTTAAAAAAGTATTTGGAAAACTCGGCTAAGATCGCAGATGCCCGGAATTGTATACAACCGCTAACACTCAAGCTAGCAGCAGCTTACATTTCCGGGCATCACGCAAATCTAGCTCAGAGCGTTGATTGCGTAGTCGAGGTAGGAATTCGCTTCAGTTGCAGCATCGCCACTCAGACCGTGGTTGCCTTTGATGTACTTGAGAGCTTCAACGTACCAGCTAGGAGACAATTCAAATGTCCGGTTGATTTCGTCAACACCTGCAATCAGGTACTCGTCCATTGGGCCTGTACCGCCTGCAACTAAGCAGTAGGTGACCATGCGGAGGTAGTAGCCGATGTCGCGAGAGCACTTGGCTTTACCGGTTGGGGTAGAAGCGTAGTTCGGGCCTTGCATTTGTTGGGTGTACGGAAATTTGTTGTACACAGCTTGAGCTGCACCGTCAATCAATTGCTGAGACTTGGCGGTCAAAGCCTTGGCTGCTTCCAAACCTGCTGCTGCTTGGCGGAAACGTCCGAATGCGACTTGCAGTTCAGTGCTGCTCAGGAAACGGCCTTGAGAATCGGCTGCTGTTACTGCTTCAGTCAAAGGGGTTTTCATTGTTCTGGTTTCTCCCTAATGTTGTGTTGTTTTTGTACAAAAATGATTGTTTGCAAAAATGCGATGCTCGCTTCTTTACAAGAAATGTTCGCTTGGCTATTTTTAGCCGACTGCATTAGCTGCGCGGTCGAAGTAGCTGCCGATTTCGGACATCAGCGAGCTGCAATCACCACGGGTAATGCCGTTGGGGTCGTTAGCAAGTGCGATCGCTGCTTCCTTCATTTTTTGCACGCCGGCTGCAACCGAACCACCGGGAACTCCCAGAGCTTGGTAGGTTTCACGCAGACCGTTCAAACAGCGGTCATCCAAAACGCTGGCGTCGCCTGCAAAAGTTGCATAGGTCACGTAGCGCAAGATGATTTCCATATCGCGCAAGCAAGCTGCCATGCGGCGGTTGGTGTACGCATTGCCACCAGGAGCGATCAGTTGAGGCTGTTCGGCGAACAGGGTGCGAGCTGCATTGGCTACGATGCTGGATGCGTTACCGGTGATGCGGTTTACTGCGTCAATCCGCTTGTTAGCGTCGGAAACCATGCTGCTGAGAGCATCTAGTTGGCCCTGGGCGAGGAATTCGCCGCGAGCGTCAGATTGGGAAACCACTTTTGTAAATGCGTCAAACATGAAAGAACTCTCCTACTTGAGTTAATTGAGTTTGGTTGCGGTATAAAACCGTTAAGTTAAATTTGTTCAGGCTACGAGTGCCTGTAAGGGTTGAAATTTGATGCCAGCTAATCTGCTGCTCCGATCGATTTCTCCCTTTCCGCTACCTGCACTATTGTGACATTGCAACGGACGTTTAAGAAACCTTAGAAAATTTTACACCTTTTATGAGATGCGACAAACCTTGTTAATCAGTGTTTTTGTTAACTTGCGTCTGTCGTTTCAACCTTCTTATGACATTTATACAATGCCCTATGGCATTTGTTTATTACAAATTATTACAGCAGCTTATCCCTCTGAGAAGGTAAATTGATGTTGAGCAACTCCGGGCTAATCTCCCTCCTAAGATAGATGCGATTTTACATACATAGCTCTTGGGTTTGGTTCAATTGCCCTGATTTTTACCGTGGGGCCGCACAAAATTGTCCCGCATCCCGATCGCGATTGTGCGCTTTGCCCCGAAAAAGCCTATTATTAAGAAAAGTTAAGAGAATTAAAGTTTTGCGAAAACAAGGCGGGGGAATAGGGAAAAAAGCCAAAAAAGTGCCCAATCCAAGATCCACTCAGAATTGGGTGGTTGACATACTCCCCGCCATAGAAAGGACGGAGATTCTTGACGGTTCATCGCAACCTGAGCGACTGTTGTCGTCTTACTGTCGCTCCCCGTCCGTTTCAAGTCTCCCTAGGCCCGATGGCGACTACAACAATGCAAAGAATTTGATTGTTGCAGTTATTTAGATCGCAAGTTTTGGGAAAGCCGTAGAACGACAGGGCTTTAAACCCAATTTTTTGGTAAGGTAGATGAGTGCTATCAGCGTTGACATACTCCCCGCCGTAGAAAGGAGGGGGATTCTTGACGGTTCATCGCAACCTGAGCGACCATTATCGTCTTACTGTCGCTCCCCGTCCGTTTCAAGTCTCCCCATGCCCGATGGCGACTACAATCAAATAATTTGATTGTTGAAGTTATTAGAGCACAAGTTTTGGGAAAGCCGTCGTAGAACGACGGGGCTTTAAACCCAATTTTTGGGTAAATATACCAACAGATCGAGAGAGCCAGAGATAGACCAGAGATAGAGAAGTGTCTAGCTTCCTGCTTCTTACCTCTTCGCAATACCTATGCAGTATCGATCGACTGTAACTGTCCGGCCGCAACCACCTTTATGCCCCACGCTCGATCGTAATTTATGTCTTCTTTAAATTCTCCCTCTTCTTGGCACACCGTAGCAATTGACAAAACCCTCCAGCAGCTAAACAGCAACAAAGACGCTGGCTTGAGCAGCCAACAGGTGTCAGAACGCTTGCAGCAATACGGCCCCAACGAACTCGAAGAAACAGGAGGCCGCAGTCCGTGGTCGATTTTTGTCGATCAGTTCACCAACATCATGTTGTTGATGCTGATAGGTGTGGCCGTGGTTTCTGGATTCTTAGATATCAGGTCAAATACTTTTCCCAAAGATGCGATCGCCATTTTTGCGATCGTCATACTCAACGGCATTCTCGGCTATTTCCAAGAACAAAGTGCCGAAAAAGCCCTCGCAGCCCTCAAAAACCTCGCTTCGCCCCTAGTCAGAGTCCTGCGAGACGGCAAAACTTCAGAAATAGCAGCCAAAGAACTCGTACCCGGAGACGTGATGCTGTTAGAGGCTGGGGTAAAAATAGCAGCAGATGGCAGGTTGATCGAAGCATCAAATCTGCAAGTCAGAGAATCTGCTTTGACGGGAGAAGCAATGGCAGTTACCAAGCAAGCTGAGCTAGAACTTCCCGAAGATGCTTCCTTGGGCGATCGGCTAAACCTAATTTTTCAGGGCACAGAAGTTGTTCAAGGGCGCGCCAAGGCGATCGTCACCAACACCGGAATGCAGACTGAACTGGGCAAAATTGCCGCCATGCTTCAGTCAGTAGAAAGCGAACCAACTCCCCTGCAACAGCGGATGGGACAGTTGGGAAATGTTCTAGTCTCCGGTGCCCTCGGCTTAGTCGCAGTTGTCGTCATCGGCGGCATGATTACCTTCAACAACGGCGGCATCGGGTTAGATACCAGCAGGTTTGAAGAATTGTTAGAAGTTTCTCTCAGCATGGCTGTGGCTGTAGTTCCCGAAGGACTCGCAGCAGTCGTGACAGTTACTTTGGCACTCGGAACTAGGCGGATGGTGAAGCGAAACGCCCTGATTCGCAAACTTCCTGCTGTAGAAACTTTGGGTTCAGTGACTACCATTTGTTCCGACAAAACAGGTACTCTGACTCAAAATAAAATGGTCGTTCAGCGAGTGTCTACGGGCGACTGTACGATCGGCATCGGAGGCGACGGCTATGCCCCGATCGGAGATTTTACCGATCGCCATACCTCGACCCAAATTAATAATTTAGAAGAATATCCAGAACTCGAATCTTTATTAATTGCCTGTGCCGTTTGCAACGACGCAGTATTGCAGCACGAAGAGCAAGAATGGAAGATTTTAGGCGACCCCACAGAAGGAGCTCTGCTGTCTTTAGCGGGAAAAGCAGGCATATATAAGGAAAAACAGTGTCAATTGCTGCAGCGCACGGCGGAATTTCCTTTTTCTTCCGAACGCAAGCGGATGAGCGTGATTTGCCAAGTGCCGGGCCGATCGGGACATTCAGGATTTCCAGCAGAAAATGGACAGCAGGCGAATTATTTGATGTTTACCAAAGGCTCTCCAGAGTTGACTTTGGAGCGCTGTAAAGGCATCATAATCGGCGATCGAGTACAACCTTTAAATCAGGAAATGCGCGATCGCATCCTCGCCGAAAACAACAACATGGCAAGCGAGGGTTTGCGAGTCCTCGGATTTGCCTACAAAATTTGGGAAAACCTGCCGCCCGAAGGTTCTGACGAAACCAGCGAACAAGACATGATTTGGCTGGGACTCGTCAGTATGCTAGACGCCCCGCGCCCGGAAGTGCGCGAAGCCGTGGTGAAGTGCCGCGATGCAGGGATTCGGGTGGTGATGATTACAGGAGACCACCAGTTGACAGCAAAGGCAATTGCTAGTGATTTAGGTATTGCACAAAAGGGCGATCGAGTTCTCACCGGTCAAGAATTAGAAAAACTCAGCCGAGAAGAACTCAAACAGCAAGTCGAACAGGTTAGCGTTTACGCCCGCGTTTCCCCCGAACACAAATTGCGAATAGTCCAAGCTTTGCAAAGTTGGGGCAAATTTGTCGCCATGACAGGCGACGGCGTTAACGACGCACCCGCATTGAAACAAGCCGATATCGGCATCGCAATGGGAATTACCGGCACCGATGTCAGCAAAGAAGCTAGCGATATGGTGCTGCTAGACGACAACTTCGCCACTATTGTCGCCGCCGCTGAAGAAGGGCGAGTAGTTTATACCAACATTCGCCGCTTTATCAAGTACATTTTGGGTAGCAACATCGGCGAAGTTTTGACAATTGCGGCCGCACCATTAATTGGTTTGGGAGGAGTGCCGCTGACCCCGCTGCAAATTTTGTGGATGAACTTAGTCACAGACGGCGTTCCCGCTTTAGCTTTGGCCGTGGAACCGGCCGAACCGAACGTGATGAACAAGCCTCCTTTCAGCCCGCGAGAAAGTATTTTTGCGCGGGGTTTGGGTTCTTACATAATTCGGATCGGGATTATTTTTGCAATTTTGACGATCGCCATGATGAAATGGGCTTATGACTATACTCACGCTCCCGGACACGGCAATCCAGAGGCTTGGAAAACAATGGTATTTACAACTCTTTGTTTGGCGCAAATGGGTCACGCGATCGCCATTCGCTCTAACACTAGGCTAACTATCGAGTTAAATCCCTTCACTAATCTTTTTGTTTGGGGAGCTGTAATTGTTACTACTGCTTTGCAATTAATGCTGATTTACGTTCCGCCCCTGAGAGCATTTTTCGGCACTCACTATTTGTCGCCCTTTGAATTGATGGTTTGCTTCGGTTTCAGCGCCCTAATGTTTGTCTGGATTGAAATGGAAAAACTGTTTGTGCGCTTGTACAACAAAGCTCGTAAATAGTGTTAACGGCTGACGGATAATGAGCGATGTTTCATTATTCGTTAGACCCTTCACATTTGGCGCGAGTCTAAACACTATACATTGCGAACACAACGCTCCGCAAAAAAGCAATTGCAGAAATTCGCCCTTGAATAGGTAAGGTGCTCTTCGGCGCACCCTACGATGACTGTATTACCAATAACCAATAACCAATAACTAATAACCAATAACCAATAACCAATAACCAATAACCAATAACCAATAACCAATAACTAATAACTAATATTATGTATTTGAAAACGCTGCACCTACGGCAGTTTCGGAACTACTTCGATCAAAAGGTAGCGTTTGACGCTCCCAAAACCATTTTAGTAGGAAATAACGCTCAAGGAAAATCTAACTTGTTAGAAGCTGTAGAGTTGCTTTCCACCTTAAAAAGCCACAGAGTATCGCGCGATCGCGATTTAATCCTCGACTCCAAGCCGATCGCCCAAATTGATGCTACGCTAGAACGTCAAACCGGAGCGATCGACCTATCTTTAACACTGCGCTCGGGAGCGCGCCGCAGCCTGAAGCTAAACGGCGAACCGCTGCGCCGCCATTTAGACTTTTTGAGCGTCTTAAATGTAGTACAATTTTCCTGTTTGGATTTGGACTTAGTGCGCGGCGGGCCAGAAGGAAGGCGCAATTGGATCGATCGGCTAGTCATCCAATTAGAGCCGATTTACGCTCACATTTTGCAGCAGTACAACCAAATTTTGCGCCAGCGCAACGCTCTGTTAAAACGTTCTAAAGCAATCAGACAAGCCGAATTTTCCGAAAATTTTGACAAAACCCGATTTCTGCAACTCGAAAATCCCGAACCGGAAAATATTCAATACTCGCCAATTCCCAACTCCCAATCCCCCATTCCCACTTCAGAATTAGCCTTGTGGGACGCGCAGTTGGCGACAGCGGGCGCTCGCGTGATCCGCAGGCGCGATCGAATTTTGGAGCGTTTGATGCCATTAGCTCGCAATTGGCACCGTTCAATTAGCGGTTCAGCAGAAGTTTTAGATGTGAAATACGATGCTAATATTGAAGTAAGCTCAGAATTAATTGGTAAAGACAATCTCGAAGGAGTTCGGCAAGCATTTTTAGATAAAATTCAAAGAAGGGCGATCGCAGAACAGTTTCAAGGAACCACATTAGTCGGCCCCCACCGCGACGACATTATATTTACAATTAACAATACCCCAGCTCGTCAATACGCATCCCAAGGCCAGCAGCGAACTCTCGTATTAGCATTAAAATTAGCCGAATTGCAGCTTATTGAAGAAGTCGTAGGCGAAGCACCTTTACTATTGCTAGACGACGTACTTGCCGAACTCGATCTAAACCGCCAAAATCAACTTTTAGAAACAATTCAAGAACGATTTCAAACTCTAATTACCACGACTCACTTAGGCGCTTTCGACAGTCAGTGGCTGCGACAAACCCAAATTCTCTCCGTTGCTTCTGGACAAATCAATAGATTTTAGATTTGAGATTGATTGACGGATTGATTTTAAATTGGAGATTCATAAATCAATCCCTGTGAGATTGACAAATTGTACTTTTTATGGTATTACTGCAATAAATAATAAAAATTTGACATTATTTGACATTATTAGCTCAATTCGAGATACGATAAAGGTTAAATTTGATTGCCGCTTTCACTTCCTTTTTTCTAACCCTTATGAAGCATTACATTTCCCGTCTGTTAGCCCTCGTATTAGTTGTTGTCATCGGTGTAGCTGGCTGTACCAATGTTCCCGCCACTCTGAGTGGAGACTACAGCAAAGACACATTAGCATTAGTCAGCAGCTTGAGAACAGCGCTCACTTTACCAGAGGGCACACCGGAAAAAGCAGCCGCTCAAGCTGGTGCTCGCACAAGTATCAACGATTTTTCTGCTGCATACCGCCGCGATCCCGCTCTTGCCAAGCTGACATCTTTCACGACAATGCGGACGGCCTTAAACTCTTTAGCAGGACATTATAGTTCCTATCCAAATCGTCCAGTTCCTGAAAAGTTGAAAAATCGTCTAGAGATTGAATTTCAGCAAGTAGAATCTGCTCTCAATAGAGGGGCTTAATTTCAAGATTTAAGGATAAAAGATCGATTTTAATAATTCATCTTTCATCCTTAACATTTGAGTGTTAACAATTTTTAGTAAAAATATCAACTGTTTTTAGCGCCGACTTTACCCAGGCGTTTTTTTTGCTGGATTTAGCCGTAGGATGCGTCGCGATAGACAACCCATAAATAAGGATCGACAATCTCACAAATTTGTACCTGTGCTTGCAGGGTTGAAGTCAGTCGATTTTTGAGAAATGCTATAAGTAGGGTGCTTGTACCCGTTTTTGGGCGGAGTTAACGAGAAAAAAAGTAGAAAATTTGTAGATGTGCGTCTGGGCGATCGCAAATCCAGCGATCGCCAGCCAATTTAAACTAGAAAACCCGATTCAACTATCCCATGAAAATTGCACCAACTCGCATCGCGAACTTTCAACACCAGCGACGCTTTTTAAGTGCGGTAACTGCTGTTTTAACAAGTAGCTTCATCAGCCAACTTGTCTGGCCATTTATCGAAAATAAAGCAGCCTTTGCCGAAACATCAGCCTATTGTCAATTATCCAAAGAAGACGTAAATCAAAAAGAAGACTTGCGCCGCGCCGCCCTGTCAGGAAAATCAGAATCCCAGCAAGCATATTTTGCCGTTTTGAACAAACACGCGCGGGAAATAGCACAATGCCGCCAAAAAACTTGGCCTCAAACCCAAGCAGTTTGGCTGCGTTTGTATCCCTGCGATGTCAGGCCAGGAGAAGTCGATCGAGTATTAGACAACATTGTCAATAAAGGCTACAATGAAGTCTATATCGAAGCATTTTACGACGGTCAAGTGCTGCTTCCAGTAGCAGATAATCCGACTGTTTGGCCTTCGGTTTTGAGAAATCCCGGCTACGAAAAATACGATTTGCTGGAAAAGGCGATCGCCAAAGGCAAACAGCGAGGTTTAAAAGTATACACCTGGTTGTTTACCATGAACTTTGGCTATACCTATTCTCAGCGTCCAGACAGACAGCAAAACCTCGCATTAAACGGCCAAAACCAGACAAGTTTAACAATAATTAAAGACGCAACAATTAACGACGACTTCGGAGAAGTTCCGGGCAATCAAGCATTTATCGACCCCTACAGTCCGCAAGCGAGGCAAGACTATACTTTATTAGTAAATCAAATAGTCAAGCGCCGACCGCAAGGAATGTTATTCGACTACATTCGCTATCTACGGGGCTTCGGGCCGGCTTCAGTTGCTACCAAAGTTCAAGACTTGTGGATTTACGGCCCAGCATCGCAGCAAATGCTTTTACAGCGGGCTAACAATCAGCAAGGGCGAGATTTAATTCAGCGATATTTGACTAAAGGATTTATCAATACTAATGATGTTCAAGCAGTAGTCAAACAATATCCGAATGAGCGAGAACCTCTGTGGCAGGGGCGAATTCCGCAAGCTGTACCAGTAGCAACTCCCGCTTCTCGAAGACAGAATGACGCATCAAAAGTAGCTTCACAAACTCCCGCCACAAAATCGCCAAATACTGCAAATCCTACACCAAAACCGACACCAAAACCGCCGCTTCCCGACACGGGCATTCTACAAAAAGACCTCTGGCAACTGAGCGTTGCTCACGCAGTCCAAGGAATTTTAGATTTTTTTGGGGTGGCAACTCGGCCTGCTCAAAGCCTGGGAATTCCTGTAGGAGCGGTATTTTTTCCTGATGCAAATAAAAAGATAAATCAAGGGGGATATGATTCAAGATTGCAACCTTGGGACAGCTTTCCGGCTGCTGTAGAATTCCACGCGATGTCTTACGGAAATTGCGGGAATGTAAGCTGTATTGTGCCGCAGGTGGAGCGGGTAGTGAGTTTAGCGCCTCCGGGAGCAAAAATTATTCCTGCCATTGCCGGAGATTGGGGAAAATCTGTGAAAAATCGGCCGTCTTTGGAGATTCAAATGCAGGCAATTCGTTCAGCAACGCCGCAAATTAATGCGGTGAGTCATTTTTCTTGGGGTTGGCAAGAACCGGAGGATGAAAGGGCACGGCAGACTTGTCGCTTTTAGGGGGATGATATCAAATCTGGGTTGATTACCCGATTGCTCGCTCGGCGGTTGAAACCGCGACTATACAAACGAAGTCTGCCTCCGCAGACTAAGAGATTGAGGGGATATTTAAGCGGGATTTGGAAAGCTGGCTAACTGTTGGACAAATTCTTGATGTGCGTCACTGTTTAATCCGGCTTGAAGAGTGCCGATCCTCTTCGAGGGCTTCGCTAACGCACTTGGCATATCACCCTCTATAAGTGCTGAAACTGCCAGCCACAACCCCGGAAAAACTCGGCGGCGGATAATTCCTTCAGCATCGGGGAGTAGAGAAATATATTCTTCTTCCTGTAAGGAAAACCAATCTATCCGGCGATTCATGACTTGCCAAACGAGATATTCTTTGACTCCATTGCGGCGGTAAACTCGTTTTTTGTCCCGCAGATCGATCGTAGCGGTACTTGCAGAAATTTCGGCAACAAATTCGGGTGCACCTTCAATATAGCCATCATCGCTAAGGCAAGTTTGGCCGCCACATTGGGCATCAATTAGCAGTACAGCATCGGGTTGAGGTTCGTTATCCACATCGAGACGCACGGTGGGATTATCGCCGATCCGAGTATGCGCGGTAAAAGCAACATAGAAGCCAAGACAAGTAATTAGGCGAGCATGGGGTTCGGCGTGGGGTTCAAAGCGTAAGGGTGAAGCCATATAAACAATTCCTTCAATCAATTCTGCTTTTTTGAGTGCGGGCATGGCTGTATAGCGCCGCTCGAATTCTGCAAAAATTTAGCAAGTTCGCCATTTTCCAGAGGGGGAATCGTGATGCGGCTGAGATTTGCCGGAGCAATCATGGGTTTTCTCCTGTGATGATGCGTTGCTATCTTGAATTTTATCTAATTTTCGGCTCTCATTTGCTAAAATAGTAAGATCAAGTTTTACTAAAAAGAATACAGAATAAAAGTTAACACAAAGGAGTATTCCCTATGGTAAGTCAGCCAAAACCATATCAGCAAGTATCCAACCAAGATTCGATTGATGACTTAAATGTGAGTCAAGAAGAAGATAACGGTGATGAACCATATGAAAAAGACAAATTGATCTACGATCCTGATGAAATTAATATTTTCACCAGAGAACCAACTATCGAGCAACTTCTAAGAAGAATCGACGAGGAAGCTCTTGATTTAGCACCGGACTTTCAGCGCCATGCAAACATCTGGAAAGATGGCGCGAAAAGCAGACTAATTGAGTCGATCCTGATTCGGATTCCATTACCAGCTTTTTATATAGATGCAACTGATGAGGATAAATGGTTAGTGGTGGATGGATTGCAGCGGCTATCTGCTCTCAAACAATTTATGAGCGAGAAAAAACTGGAGTTAAGTGGACTAGAATACTTGATCAATTTAGAAGGCAAAAAATATGATGAAATCGGGCGCAGATACCAGCGTCGAATACAGGAGACTCAGGTGACAGTTTATTTGATTGAAAAAGGTACGCCTCCTGAAGTTAAATATAACATTTTTAAACGGATTAATACAGGTGGCCTGCCGATGTCTCCTCAAGAAATCCGCCATGCTCTCAACCCTGGTAAGGCAACAAAATTCTTAGCTAAACTTGCTACATCTAATGAATTCGAGCAAGTTACTAATCTTAGTGATTCGCGGAAAATGCGGATGGAAGATCGGGAATTTATACTCGGTTCTGTAGCCTTTATGCTTACATCTTATAAAAAATATCAATCTGAAACAAGAGATTTGTTTTTGACTAAAGCATTATCCAAGATTAATAATATGTCCGAATCCGAATTAGGAGCCATTGAAAATAATTTCAAAAAGGCTATGGTCGCAGCATGGGAAATATTTGAAATAAATGCCTTCCGTAAAGTCTCTCAAAACCAGAAAAAAAAGTTTCCAATTAATAAAGCATTGTTTGAAGTTTGGTCTGTTAATCTCAGTTTACTTAGCGACGATCAACTTGATATATTGAAGCAGCACAAGGAGCAATTGATTGAAAAATTTAGAAATTATGTAGATAGCGATCGAGAGTTTCTGACTTCTATCTCTCAGGCAGCGGAAAAAATCGAGTACAGATTTAAGATAATTGAAAAAATAATTCAGGAGGTTCTGGCATGATTACTTCGCTGCACTTGCTCAATTTTAAACCTTTTGCAAATCTGTTATTGGAATTTAAAAAGCTCACGTTATTTTCCGGCTTAAACAGCACTGGTAAATCTTCTGTTATGCAATCGCTCCTGTTGCTGCGCCAATCTTACCAACAGGGTTTACTGCCAGAAAAAGGGTTGGCGCTTAATGGCGATTTCGTGAATGTGGGTACTGCTAGAGACGCACTTTTTGAGGGAGCAAAAGAGGACTTAATTGGTTTTGACATTGTTTGGGAAAACAACAGCGAAGGGCTATGGCGTTTCAAATATGACCAAGAGGTAGATGTGTTGAACATTGTCTCGGAACCAGTTACTTCGGAAGTGTATAAATCGAATCTTTTTGGCAATAATTTTCATTACCTTCAGGCCGAACGGCTCGGACCGCGCCCATTTAATGAAATGTCGGATTACCAAGTACGACAGCTCGGTCAATTGGGTATCAAAGGTGAATATGCGGCTCATTTTCTGGCTATTAATGGACGGAAAGTTATTCCCAATAGCAGTCTCAGTCATCCAGAGGTAAAATTAAAGACTCTAAGAAACGAAGAGTAATCTACTGCAAAATCAATGGATTTAATCGACCAAGTTGAGGCGTGGATGGGAGAAATTAGTCCGGGTACGCGACTCAAAATTGAGGCCAAATCAGATGTCGATTTAATGAGTTTTCAATATTCCTATGGAGATAGCAATCCTTACCGTGCAACTAATGTGGGATTTGGAATTAGCTACACTTTACCGATTATTGTAGCGGCACTTGCATCAACACCTGGTACAATCATTTTAATTGAAAATCCTGAAGCGCATCTCCATCCGAAAGGACAAGTTAAAATGGGTGAATTGTTAGCTTTGGCGGCTAGCGGTGGCGTTCAAGTTGTGATAGAAACTCACAGCGATCATGTTTTAAATGGGATTCGCATTGCGGTTCACGGGGGCAAACTTGACCCGAAAGATGTTCAGTTGCACTACTTCCACCGTCAAAATCAAGAAGGACAAGCTGTGACTGAGGTAATATCGCCAAAAATCGATCGCAACGGACGAATTGATCGATGGCCGGATGGTTTTTTTGATGAGTGGGACAACAGTTTGGAGATTTTATTGGAACCTGCGGTGGAGGGAGAATAGGCGATGGATTTGGAGATGGTGTTTAATGAACTGTCTGCGCGAACTCTTGCTCCCGATATTTCTACAGCACGTCAATGGATGTCAGAATTGATTAGGACGATGGTTGCAGCTAAAGGCTGTGGATTGAAGGCAATGCGTACTAAAGAAGATTTTTCGGCTATCATACTGGCGGAAAACTATCCTCTTTCTCGTTGGCGCAACGATAATGAAGTTAATAGAGAAGAGCGGACTTTTCTGAGAACTCTGGCAACTAAAACTCCTTTATCCGTTGATATCCCAGATATAGAAATTAAAATAAAAGTTGAAGATCCAGATTGTGAGTTGAGTTTACAGGGCAGCCAAACAGAGGGTTTTAAAGTTGCTCACTATCTTGAAACATTAGCAATTAGTCTGAATTCTGAATCGCTGTGGAATAGCAGTCGCATTAAGTTAGAACTCATACAAATTGATGATAATGAAGAGCTGATAGAAGAAAGTGTAGAGCTTATTCACGCCAGCCAGAAAAACCACGTTCTCGAACACGCTGATTGGATTAAAAAGCGTCTTCAATCAGAACGGATTAACGGCATGGAACTATGGAATCGTAGAGATGAGTTGTTTCCTAGCCTACAATTTTGTGAGGCTGGTAATAAACAGTTGCGGAGACTTCGTGCAGGAGAAGAAAGATTACAACTTGTTTTGGAAATTTTGTATCAGATTGAAGATTGTGCTAAAAATTGGAAAATGGGTTATTTTAGCCTTGATGGTACTTCTATAGAGGTTTCTGGAGAAAGTAAACCAACTCTCGACAAGTATCGTAAAGAACGAACTTTTGTTTGTCCTGATGGCAAGGAACGTCTATTTGAGCAACACGCCAAAATCAGACAACATAATTGGCGAATTTACTTTTTTTTAGAAGTATCAGAAGTAGGTATACGAAAGGTGATTATCGGTTATGTTGGTACTCATCTTCCCAGTGTAAATTATCCTACATAATTTCAATATCAGTCTGGTAAAGATTTAGATAATAATTATATCGTTGACAGCAAATTGTACAGTACATGACTCCCAAATTTATTAAAAAATTGGCAATTCAAACCTTGATCTTAATCGGATCGATCGCCCTTTTTTCCCTATTCCCTAAAAACCCACAAACTGGTAATTCCAATTCCCTCGCCCAAATCCCCCCTTTTGACAATTTCCCGCCCAACCTCCTGAAACCGCCAAAACCCCAAATACAGCCTTCTCCCGCCACAAGTCCGACTCCGAAACCCGCCGAACAACCTTTGGTATTCGCACCGCCAACTCAATTTCGCAGCCAGATTGTTTATAAAGCAAGTATCAGTAACTCAAAAGTTATTGCCCTGACATTTGACGATGGGCCAACTGCGGAAACTTTGAAAATATTAGCAGTTTTGCAGAAACATAATGTGGTAGCTACATTTTTTTGTTTGGGTGCAAATTTGCGAGAAAATCCAGAAATTGCGAAGCAAGTTGTAAAAGCGGGAAATGCGATCGGCAATCATACATGGCATCACTTGTATCACAATGTGACTGAGAAAACAGCATCGGATGAAATTGATAATACTGGGGTGCACATTTATCGATCGAGTGGGGCAAAAAGTTTGTTGTTTCGTCCTCCCGGCGGCCGTTTAAATAACGGTTTTGCAGATTATGCCAAAAAGAAGAATTACGTAGGGCTTGCTGAATAAGCCTAAAACCCTTACCTCAAAAGACTTTGACTCGCGTTCGGCGTAGACAACGTGTAAGAC
>NZ_JAUBTX010000035.1:0-8243 GCF_036705185.1 Microcoleus sp. B4-D4
AAGCAATAGCTAAGCGTTTTTCGCTCTGCCCTCAGCTTTGTACAAAAATTGCTTAAACAATATCGTGAAACAAAAAACATTACTCCCCGAACTGACCGATGTGGAGTGAAGGGCAAACTGAATGCAGAGCAACTACTCATATTGGGGGAATTGATTGAAGTAAACAATGATGCAACTCTTGAAGAACTTCGTTATTTACTTTATGGGAAAATTGGATTTGACCTTAGTATATCGACAATAGCAAGAATGATAAAACTCTTAGATATTACTGTCAAAAAAAACTCTCTTCCCTGAGCGGCAAAGGCACCGACCGAGTTCAACTCCTGCGATGTGAGTTCTGGCAAAAAATTAAAGCGTAAGGTTTGAAAGACTTAATATTCATTGACGAATCAGGAGTTAATTTGGCAATAGTTAGGTTATATGCTAGAGCTTTGAAAGGTCAAAGAGCCCAGGGCCCAAGACCAACGAAACGTGGCAAAAATGGATTAATAATTGGAGCCATGTCAGTCAAGGAAATTTTGACATCTGTTAATCTAATAGGCGGGACTGATGCAATTACATTTGAGGCTTTTATTATCAGAAAACTTGTGCCAAAACTATGGAAAGGGGCTTGTGTAGTCATGGATAATTGTTCTATTCACTTGGGAGAAGAAGTGAAAAAAGCTATCGAAAAACAAGGGGCAAGATTAATATACTTATCACCTTATTCACCAGATTTTTCACCAATTGAAAATCTGTGGTCAAAACTTAAAAATATTCTCCGTTCTATCAAGACTACTAATTATCAAGAATTAGCGAAAGCCATAGATTTGGCATTCAGTCAAGTTACATCATCAAATATTTTTAACTGGTTTACACACTGTTGTTATTGTACCTCACCTTTGTGAGAAAGGCTATATCATCTGCAGTCAATTACCAATCATAAAAGTGTTTGTATAGAGGACGAAAAGTCCTCCATACAAACCAATTTTATGGTGGTCATTCTAGGGAACATGATATAAATTATCTATTCCCAATCATCCGCCTCAGACTGTTTGTGAATCTGAGAAATCGCCAACTGAATCACCGGCCTTACCTGCGCTTCCGATTCATTAACAAGTGCAGCTTCCAACGGTTCCAAAAAAACAGAAAACTCCGGCGGATCTTCGCTCGTGCCAATTTTCATCAATGCTAGAGCCGCCGCTTTTCTACTTTCCCAACTCGCATGGTGCAGCAACTCAATCAAGTTAGAAATTGCAGGTTTGTACGCCGTAATTCCCAAAGCCGATGCTGCTTCCACACGCACAATTTCCGCTGTGTCTGTGAGAGCATTAACTAACAGGTTGAATGCAGCTTCTTCGGGTTCTTCTTGAGCGATTTTGGCGATCGCCCCTACGACAGCAGCCCGCACCTCAACCGAATCCGACGCGATTTCCCGATACAAATATTTTTTTGCCTTCGAGCCAATAAACGCCAAAGCCCAAGCCGCGTGTCCCTTAGTATTTTCAGAATGTTGTGGCGAAGCTAAAACTTCCAACAAATGCGGCACAGACGGTTCGCCCAACTGAGCTAGGGCTGCCGCCGCCGAACCGTGGACAACAGTATCATCATCGTGCAAAAAAGCCTCTAACAGCGCCGGAAGGGCGACCGGATCGCCAATCAGAGTCAGCGTTTTAGCACTTGCTCTGCGGACGACAGGGTTGGGGTGGTTTGCTAGAGCTTCCACCAAAAAAGGAGTTGCTGGTTTGCCAATTAAGCCGAGGGTTTCGGCAAAATTCAGCCGCATCATTCCCCGCGAATCTCCCATACATTCGACCATCTTTTTGAGAAGTTCGCTATCGTTGGGATTGAAAGTTTGGAGAGATCTTTGTTCCCTCACCGTTTGCAGCAAAGCGTCACTTTCTGCTGGATCGATCGCTGTTTGAATGTTAGTCATGGGATTTGAGATGTTAAATTTTAGATTTTAGATTGATGTAATTCCTATCAAATTTAGCATCAGCGAGATTTGCACATCTAAACGAAGTGTCCTGAGCATTTCTAATCTCTCCAACAATAGCAGAAAAAGACACAAACGACCACCAAAAATATAGCAGCGACACCAAACCGAAACACGTACCCCAAAACAGTTTGTGAGTGCTCAGAAAAGTGCTAGCAGTGGCAGAAAACAAAAAAGCTGCTCCGTAAGTCGTAACACTTCCAGCCGCTACGATCGCCACCTTAGCAAATTGGCGGCGAATCCTGGAATTCACAAAAAACATTAACACCCCGCCGATCGCCATTCCAGCAAGAGCAGCCTGAGAATTATTATTAGTTGCAGTCCCAGCATAGAAAAATCCCAACAAAGCCCCTGATAGAATAGCAGAAATTGTCCCCGCAAATCTACCGATTTTTGAGCTTGGTGGCTGTGTGCGGGCGATCGCCCCAGCCAACCCAGCAGCGCTCAAAACCCCATATAGCAACAGCACAAAAGACCAACTGCGAGAACCCAATACCTGTCCTTGGGTTCCTAAAATCAGTCGAGTCACAACATCGCCCACAACCAAACAAATCGCGATCGCCCCAGCACTCAAAACAGCAATCTGTCGCCCAGAAACCCCAATTTTCGCACCAATAAAATTCGCACCCTCCAACTGAGCATTTCTAAAATTGCAGCCACGAACATCCGCACCGCCAAAATCAGCACCGTTAAGAACTTGTCCTTTGAACGATCGATTTCGCAAAACTTGATTGCTAAAATTATGGACATCCGAATAACTCATATTTCTCTTCTCTTCCCTCTCTTTCCTTCCTTCGCGTCCTTAGCGTCTTCGCGGTTCGTTAAAAAATCTCCTTCACAAAATGAAACTAACCAATCCGCTCAAAATCAAACACATTTCACACATTCTCGGTTTCGGAATATTACTCGCACCAATACTAATCTATAACATTCCCTACTTTTCGCGTCCAGCACAAACAAACGAAACCCGATCGCTCTTTCAAGGAATAGCCTACCGCAGGGAATTCCGCTCAAATCCGCGTCCCATCATGATTCACATTGTTAGCATCGACCTCAAAGCCCCAGGAATAGGAATTTTTGTCACCCCCGGAACTCCAACAGCCGATTTAGCCGATTTAACAGAAACCAACGCCCGCACCGCTACTGAATTTATCAAAGAATTCAAATTGCAACTAGCAGTCAATGCCAATTTTTTTTATCCCTGCATTGAGGAAGCACCTTGGGATTATTATCCCCGCAGAGGCGATCGAGTGAATAACGTCGGACACGCCATTAGCAAAAGCCAAGCTTATTCCCAACCAGATTCAAACTTTCCCGCCCTTTGTTTTGACACCAAAAACCGCGCTCAAATAGTCGAAAACGGCAATTGTCCTGCGGGAACAGCCTATGGAATTGCGGGAGATACTTTGCTGGTAAAAAATAGCAAAATAGTAGCACAAATTCAGGAAGAAAACAAACAAAATCAACTCTATCCCCGTGCAGTTGCGGCGATCGACCTCACAGGCAAAAAGTTGTGGTTGATTGTGGTAGACGGCAAGCAGAGGCTTTACAGCGAAGGGCTGAAGTTGAGCGAAATCACAGAGATTGCGATGCAGTTGGGAGCCGATACAGTGCTGAATTTGGACGGTGGTGGTTCGGTCACTTTGGCAGTAGCATCGCCATCAGGAGCAAAACTATTGAATGCTCCGATTCAGAATAAAATCCCCATGCAGGAACGTCCAATTTCTAATCATTTAGGGTTTTATGCGCGGGAAAATTAGGGTTGCAAATTGCGTTTTTTTTTCAGCTAATTGTATGGTAGGTAATGCGCGCCATACAATTAGCTAATGTTCAGTTTTTAACTAAACTGGCTCATTTTCGCAATCAAATGGTCGAAATAAGGAGCTAATTTTGCTGCATCGCCCGCATCGCACCGCTTCAAACTAGCAGCCTTAATTCCTTGCAAACCTATAACCATTGCAGGCAAAGGAACGCCCAATTCTTGATATAATAAATTCATGTTGTGCAGCCCTTTATCGCTGGTAAATTCTGGCGTATTTCCCGCAATTCCATAGGTAATGCAGCGCAGAAAATGCCAGAAATCTCGCCAACAAGCTTCAGCCCTGGCTGGGGGATAAAGGTCGCCTCCGGGTTCAGAAATATTTGGATATGCCGCTAAAACTTGTTCCCTGGCTTCCGATACAATATCCGCCGCACTGTCGCGCAGGAACTTTGCAGTATTAATTAATGTTGGTTCGGATGAGTTAAGTTGCTGCAAATCTTCATCGGCGAGATAGCGACCTGTGTCGTCAGCAGCTTGAATCAGTTGAATTTCTGCGGGAGAATGGGAATTTTCCCAGGTGGCTAGGTTGACTATTCGGGCTTTCGGGATTAATTCTTTGGCTTTTTCGCTTAATTGGAGAGTCATAGATCGATAGATAGTGGATAATTACTAGGAGAAGGCATATTGAAATTTTACCAGAAGTGCGATCGGCATTATCTCAAATAAACCTAAATCAGGAGTAGCATAATTACATATTGTTTAAGAATACCGGGCTGTTGAAACCGCGTTTAGACAAACAAAAGCAATGCCAAGCGGGTGGAAAAATGGGCGGTAAAAATTAGGTTATTTTCTCTTAGTCCGCTTGGCTCGGACATTGTTTGACGCTTACGCAGTTTCAACCGCCGTATTATTATTTTGGGGTTGCGATCGCAAATTGGCTAGCGCCCCGTCGATATAAACTATCTCTGGGTGATTTTCCAACTGCTTCATCACTGCTTGCTTGGGCATTTTTACCTTTTTAGCCATTTCCAAGGTATCGTCGATCAGCCGTTGCCGGTATTGCTCCAACTCAGCAATTACTTCCTGAACTTCTTCTGGTGTTGAAGTTTCAGCCTCTAAATTTGCAGACATAATCTAATAACTGAATTTTTTATAATTTTCCCAAAATCCGGCAAGAATTGTTAAAATTGTCAAGAAAAGTAACAAAAATATATTTAAATTGGCTCATGGAAATTAGCGAAATCGAAGCAGCGCTGGAAAGTTCGGATTCTAAAGACAGGCTGCGGGCGATAACGGCTTTGAGAAAGTGCGATGCTGCGGTGGCGCTGCCGGTGTTGCTGACGAAGGTGGACGATCCTGAGTTCATGGTACGATCGTTCGTGGCGATGGGATTGCGCCAGAGTAAAACTGCGGAATCTTTCGGGGCGCTGTTAAAAATGATGCAGTTCGATCGCGATCCGAACGTGCGAGCAGAAGCCGCTAACTCTGTGTCAATGTTTGGCACCGAGGCAATTCCTCACTTGGTGGAGGCCTTTCGCCGCGATGACAATTGGCTCGTCCGCCGCAGTATCATGGCTCCCATGTACGAAATGCAGTGTCCTGATGCCATATTAGAAATTTGTACGATCGGTCTAGCGGGCGAAGATATACCAGTGCAGGATGTGGCGATGGACGGATTGGGCATCCTGGCAAATACCGATAAAGGAGAAGAAGCATTGCAGCAATTGTTACCTCTAGTGAGCGCCGAATACTGGGAAACTCGGATGCGAGTTGCGCGGGTGCTGAGAAAATTTGACAATCCTCAAGCTCGCGCTGCTGTGAGCTATTTGGCAAAAGATCCCGATTTTCGGGTGGTAGGTGCGACTTTGGAAACTTCGCTTTAAAAACGCTGGTTTTGAAATCTACAAGCCCGTCGCACTTCATACCCGCCCTGAGATTAGCCCGATCGCCCTTCATAATGTTACGGATTGTTACTTTGTTTTTAATAAACGAGACGTGAGCCGACGGCATCATTTACGATCGCAAGAGTTTTGCCATCCGAGTTAATTCGCCATGTACCAGCCTTTTCGGGAATACCTAGAGCAAGAGCTGTTTCAAAGGTTTGATTTGCAAAGTCGCCCCATTCCCTCCGGGTTGGAAGTCAATGTCAGCGAGCGCGGCAAAACCCCAGCTACAATCCGCAGTTGGTGTTACGAATGCCCGCAATTGCGAAAAATTCGCTACACTTACATCGATGCAGGTGAAGCAGCTCAAGTTTTTAATTGCGTGATTTATCCCAATCACAATTACGATTTGCCTCTGTTGGGAATTGACCTCTTGTCTTTTGGCAAGAAGAAAATTTTAGTAGTTCTCGACTTTCAGCCGCTCTTTAGAGATGAAGCTTATATAGCAAAATACGTTCAACCTCTACAATCGCTCCGCGACAAGTATGACGATTTGGCACAAAATTTAGAAATGAAATTTTATGACGCCAATCAGTATTTTTCAAAATACTTGCTGTTCGCCAAAACTGATGCGGAAACTGTAGAAAATCGGGTATATCCAGCTTATAAAGACTATTTGGATTTGTACTGGAAAATGCTGTCGTCCGCACAACCGCTGACTGACCGAGAAGATATCCAGCGCATCGTTAAAGCTCAAAAAGATTACGACCAGTACAGCGCAGACAGAGACCCGGCTTCGGGCTTGTTTAGCAGTTATTTTGGTCACGAATGGGCAGAAAAATTTCTTTACGAATTTTTGTTTGAAGATGCTGTGCCTTTAGCTGTCGCCGCTGGCACGCGATGACCGCTGAATTTACATGGATTTTTCCAACAAAGTTCGATCGTTCGGACTTAAGTCCTTAAAGTCAAGGTTTAAAAGGAACTTAAAGTCCTGACTGCGAACCTCGAAAGAAGGACTAAAGTCCTGACTGCGAACCTCGGGAGAACAACTAAAGCCATTACTACGAACCTGTTGATTGAAGAAGTCTAATCTAAAATCTAAAATCTAAAATCTAAAATCGATATGACTCTTTATCAACCTTTTTTAGATACGGCGATCGCTCTGATGAAAAATCGGTTAGACTTACAGTCTTACCCGATTCCAGAAGGGTTTGAACTTAAGGAAGCTACTGTCGGCAAAGGGAAAAATCAAGAAGAAATCGTAACTACCAGTTATGCTTTTTCATCCCCGAAACTGCGGCAAATTCGCGCGGCTCACGTCCAAGGCGGCAACAGCTTGCAAGTTCTGAATTTTGTGATTTTCCCGCATCTTAACTATGATTTGCCGTTTTTTGGCGCGGATTTGGTAACGCTTCCGGGCGGTCATTTAATTGCTCTGGATATGCAGCCTTTGTTTGGCGGGGATGCTGACTACGAGGCTAAGTATACTGCGCCGATCGCGCAAATGTTTCAAGCTCATCAACCGCACCTTCCCTGGGGCGGAGATTTTCCAGAAGAAGCCAAACAGTTTTTCTCGCCGGCGTTTCTGTGGACTCGCCCCAAGGAAACGGAAGTTGTGGAAACTCGGGTTTTTGCAGCATTCAAAGACTATCTCGCTGCTTATTTGGATTTGGTCGATCGCGCCGAACCCGTGACAGATAGCGCAAAGTTAGATAGTATCTTACAAGCTCAACTGCGCTACCTGCGGTATCGTGCCGAAAAAGATCCCGCCCGGGGAATGTTTAAACGGTTCTACGGCGAGGAGTGGACGGAAGAGTACATTCATGGCTTTTTGTTCGATTTGGAACGGAAGCTGCCACAAGCTGCCACAATTGGTAAGTAATATCAAATCTGTTAGCATCGGAATAGTAAATTCACTGTTGACTGTTGACTGTTAACCGTTAACAGGTAACAGTTAACAGTTAACATCATTCCGGTGCGACCGGAATTGATATAACAAGAATTAATTTTAAGAGATGTTTCAGCCACTACACTAATAAGTGTAGGTTGGCATGAGGAAAATGCCAATGGTCAAAAAAAATCGCAATGTAGTTAGTTCAAATTCAGAAAGCAAAGTCAAAGTCGGACTTTCGCTGACTCCTTCTAGTGCCGATAGATTGAATACGATCGCTCGCAAGCTGGGAATATCGAGGTCAGAACTGCTAGAACGCTTGGCAAAAGGCGCTTTAGATATTTCTAAGGACAAAAGTGAAGTTAGTATCACTTGGAAAAAAGATGAAGAAGGTGCGATCGATACTGCTGACTTAGCAGAGGAAACAGCCGAAGAAAGCCAAATTAATGAGGCTGTAACGGCAGAAACTCTATCACCCAAGGTAAGCATAGAGCCGAATCCGCTGCAAGAAAGTTACGACGCTTTACAGCAGCAATTGAGCGAAAAAGAAAGCGCCCTGGCATCTTTGCAGCAGCAATTAGCTGAAAAACAAAATCTAGAACAGCAATTGCCGGAAACTGTAGCTAAGTCGAGTTACGACACTTTGCAGCAACAGTTGAGCGAAAAAGAAAGCGCCCTGGCATCTTTGCAGCAGCAATTAGCTGAAAAACAAAATCTAGAACAGCAATTGCC
>NZ_JAUBTX010000035.1:8343-8463 GCF_036705185.1 Microcoleus sp. B4-D4
GGAAACTGTAGCTAAGTCGAGTTACGACACTTTGCAGCAGCAATTGAGCGAAAAAGAAAACGCCCTGGCATCTTTGCAACAGGAATTAGCCTCCAAGCAAAATGTCGAAAGTCAATTGCC
>NZ_JAUBTX010000035.1:8563-73539 GCF_036705185.1 Microcoleus sp. B4-D4
TTGAGCGAAAAAGAAAACGCCCTGGCATCTTTGCAACAGGAATTAGCCTCCAAGCAAAATGTCGAAAGTCAATTGCCGGAAACTGTATCGAAGTCGAGTTACGAAACTTTGCAGCAACAGTTGAGCGAAAAAGAAAACGCCCTGGCATCTTTGCAACAGGAATTAGCCTCCAAGCAAAATGTCGAAAGTCAATTGCCGGAAACTGTATCGAAGTCGAGTTACGAAACTTTGCAGCAACAGTTGAGCGAAAAAGAAAACGCCCTAGCATCTTTGCAACAGGAATTAGCCTCCAAGCAAAATCTAGAACAGCAATTGCAGGAAACTGTGTCGAAGTCGAGTTACGAAGCTTTGCAGCATAAGTTGGCAGAAACGTCAAGTGCGATCGACAACTTCCAAGCTCAACTGACTAAGTTGCCATATCTAGAAAATCAATTGAGCCAGAGTGCTGCCAAACAGCGAAATTACGACGCTTTGCAGCAACAGTCTCAAGAACAGATCAGAACCATCAAAGCTTTACGGGAACAGCTAGGTCAAATGCAGGCTGTGGCTGGGATTGGTGAAGCTTATCTCAACAAGTGGCGCCGCCCTTAATTCTCCGATAGGCTACGACACAAACTTTAATGCTTCGGGTGAACCCCGCACGCATTACCCCTGAAACGTCCTCTCAACTCGGACGCAAGCTCTTGTAGCGATAGATTTCAACCTGTCGCCACAAGAGCTTTTTATTGCAAAATATGAGCATAATATTAAGAAATATTACAATAAATAAATTATGAGAGCCGATCGCCCCCCTGAGAGCAAACCCAGTCCAGCCGCAACAAAGGGCCGCGTCACGGTAATTGGAGGCGGAATCGGCGGGCTGACAGCAGCCGCTCTGCTAGCCCGCAGAGGATACCAAGTGCTAGTCTTAGATCAGGCGATCGTCCCCGGAGGATGCGCTTCCACCTTCAAACGCCAAGGCTTTACCTTCGATGTCGGCGCGACACAGGTTGCAGGATTGGAACCCGGAGGCATTCACCACCGAATTTTCTCGGAATTAGATATCGAACTTCCCGCCGCCACGCCCTGCGATCCCGCTTGTGCGGTGTTTTTGCCGGGAGAAACTGCACCGATTAGCGTCTGGCGAGATCCGCAAAAGTGGCAGCAAGAAAGACAAAAACAATTCCCCGGAAGCGAACGTTTTTGGCAATTATTATCTACATTGTTCCAAGCTAGCTGGAACTTTCAAGGGCGCGATCCAGTTTTGCCGCCCAGAAATTTCTGGGATTTTTGGCAATTAATTCAAGCTGTGCGCCCCGATACTTTAATTACTTTGCCTTTCACTTTTATGACGGTGGGTGATGCTTTGCGCTTGTGCGGGTTGGGGGACAATTTGCGCTTGAAAACTTTTCTGGATTTGCAGTTAAAATTGTATTCTCAAGTCGATACTGAAGAAACGGCGTTGCTGTACGCGGCGACGGCTTTAGGAGTTTCCCAAGAGCCGCAGGGATTGTATCATTTACAAGGAAGTATGCAGGTGTTGAGCGATCGACTCGTAGGGGCGATCGAACTCTACGGCGGCAAAGTCTTACTCCGTCACACAGTTGAAAGTATAGTCACCGCCAACGGCAAAGCCACCGCTACAGTGATTCGCAATCAAAAAACACGCGAAGTTTGGACAGAAACAGCCGATCGCATTGTTGCCAACGTGACCGCGCAAAATCTAGTAAAATTGATGTCAAGCGAGCCTGTTTTAGAAAGTTTAACAGATAATTCAGAGACAACAAACCAACTGCCAAATCAAATGGCAGGCTACAAATATCGAGTTGATAAATTGCCGCCCGCATCCGGCGCATTTGTCATATATTTGGGAGTTCATGAAAGCGCAATTCCGGCAAATTGTCCGCCGCACCTTCAGTTTCTCTACGATTACGACGGCGAGATAGGGGAGAATAATTCCTTATTTGTTTCTGTCAGTCATCCGGGCGACGGCCGAGCACCGCAGGGAATGGCGACTGTGATTGCTTCGTCTTTTACTGATACTCGAATGTGGTGGAATTCCGCTGATTATGAAGGATTGAAGCAAAAATATACCGCAGGGGCGATCGGCCGTTTGAGCGAATATTTCGATTTGACACCCGAAAAAATTGTACACCAAGAATCAGCCACACCCCGCACCTTTGCCCGCTACACGGCGCGCGATAGGGGTGTTGTAGGCGGCATCGGCCAGCGAATACCAACCTTCGGGCCCTTCGGATTTGCCAACCGCACACCAATTAAAAACTTGTGGTTAGTAGGCGACTCCACGCATCCGGGAGAAGGAACTGCCGGTGTTTCCTATTCTGCTTTAACAGTCGTGCGGCAAATGGATGCCGCCTCTAAAATCTAAGAAAACACGGCCTTGCCGTTTCCCTAGCGCAAAAAATAATTAATCGCCCTGGTGAAAGAGGACACGGCAATGCCGTTTCCCTACGCAAAAAATAATTAATCGCGCGAGAGATGTAACTATCGCGCGATTAATTTTAAGGAATAGTTAACAGTCAACAGTTAACAGTTAACAGTCAACAGTCAACAGTCAACAGTCAACAGTCAACAGTCAACAGTCAACAATCATCCCGGTGTCACCGGAATTGATATCAACTACATTCTCTGACTACTTGATAGAAATCTTGGCGCCCACAGCTTCAAGCTGCTTCTTCATTTCTTCAGCAGCTTCCTTAGCAATAGCTTCCTTAACTGCTTTCGGTGCGGCTTCTACCAAGTCTTTCGCTTCCTTCAGACCCAAACCGGTAATTGCGCGGACTTCCTTCAGAATTGCGATTTTCTTGTCAGCAGGAACTTCTTCGAGCATCACAGTAAATTCAGTTTGCTCTTCTACAGCTTCAGCGGGGGCTGCTGCGCCGCCGCCCATCATCATCATGCCGCCTACAGGAGCAGCAGCGCTGACGCCGAAAGCTTCTTCAATTTGCTTGACCAATTCAGAAGCTTCGAGCAAGCTCAGAGTCTTCAATTTTTCCAAGATTTCGTCGGTTGCAGTAGACATTCGTTAAACTCCTAGTTTGATTTGATTAATTGTCAGTTGTCAGTTGTCAGTTGTCAGTTGTGAATTTTAAGTTCGAGATTTCTCAATTCAAAACTCAAAATTCAAAACTCAAAACTATTTAAGCAGATGCGCTTTCTGCTTCTGCTGGTGCTTCTGCTGGTGCTTCTGCTGGTGCTTCTGCTGGTGCTTCTGCTGCATCGCCGTCTTTTTCAGCATAAGCTTTGAGACCGCGCGCGATCGAAGTAGGAACTTGATTGATACCCACAGCCAACTTGGTTGCGACGCCGTTGATTGCGCCAGCAATTTGAGCCATGAGTTGTTCTTTCGACGGCAGATCAGCTAATGCTTTAATATCAGCTTCTTTCAGTACCCGTCCTTCCATCACGCCGCCGCGAAGTTCAGTCTTCTTGGAAGCTTTTTGGAATTCTTGGTAAGCTTTAATCGCGCCGCCAATATCTTCTTGCACGAACATAAACGCTGACGTACCTGTCAGCAATTCCTGCATCGGCTGCCATGTTTCATTGCCTTCAACAGCAATGTGCATTAGCGTGTTCTTGGCCACTTGGCAACTGCTGCCTTTCGGACGCAAGCGCCGCCGCAAATCTGTGATTTCAGCAACAGTTAAGCCTTTGTAGTCGATCGCGATTACCAATTGAGATTCGCTCAAGGTTTGCTTGAGGTCTGCAATAATCTCATTTTTTACTGCTAAACTTTTGCCCATACTTATTTCACCTCCTTTTAGGATCTCAAACTGCCAATCAAAAACCCCAACCTTATAGCCGGGGCAGAGAATTAAAAATTAAGAATTAGGAATTAAAAGATAGAACTTTTTAATTTATTTTCTTGAGTTTTTATTTCTTCAGCCTCGGCAGGAAATTAAGCGCTCGGCACCTGCGGTCTTGGGCTTATGGATTTTTGATTAGGCTATCATCAGAAGGCAGACATTAGCAAGGGTATAATGCAAATCTCGTGAGAGATTTATACAAACAACCGAAGCTGTCTTTTACTTCTGCCTTCTGCTTAATTCTTTCTAGGCACCATCAAGTTTGGTATCGCGCAGGGCACTGATATCGACTTCGATCGATGGGCCCATTGTTGCGGATATGTACAAACTGCGCCAGTAGCGACCTTTTGCGCCCGAAGGACGGTTGCGGTCAACAGTTTCTTGCAAAGCATGAAGGTTGACCAGCAAATCTTCCGCTGAGAAAGCTGCCTTGCCAAACATAACATGAACGATGCCTGTGCGATCGGCACGAAATTCTAGTTTACCACCTTTAAACTCGTTGATGGCCTGAGCAATGTCAGTCGTCACCGTGCCACCTTTCGGAGAAGGCATCAAACCGCGCGGCCCCAACAATCGGCCCAATTTTGCCACCAACGGCATTACGTCAGGGGTAGCAATCAGACAATCGAAGTCCATCATGCCCTTCTGAATATCTTCGATCAACTCTTCGGAACCAGCAAGATCCGCGCCGGCATTCAGAGCTTCTTTAACTTTTTCGCCCTTAGCAATCACCGCAATTCTGACTACTTGACCAGTGCCTTTTGGCAGCGACACAGTTGTCCGCAACTGTTGGTCAGTATATTTAGGGTCAATTCCCAAACGGATGTGAGCTTCAGCAGCTTCGCCAAACTTAGCGGTTGCTGTTTCTTTCAAAAGTTGCAGAGCTTCCAGCGGTTCGTAGGGTCTCTCTTCTACTTTCTTTTGAAGTTCTTGCAGTCTTCGCGATACTTTCTTTGCCATTGTTATCTCTGGGGTCAGTCGATTTTAGATTTTAGATTTTAGATTAAAGAATTGAACTTATCAGCCAATCCGATCTCTAAAATTTGTTCGGTTCGATTCCTAGCGAAGCTTTGCTTCTCCCCCTGAATCGATCGATTTTGGATTTTTGATTTTGGATTAAAGAATTGAAGATTTGAGCTTCAACACTGGGAATTACCGATTGCCAACTGTCAACTGACAACTGACAACTGACTTCAATCCGCGATCGCCACGCCCATGTTTTTAGCTGTTCCCGCCACAATTTTCATTGCTGCTTCAACATCATTAGCATTGAGGTCAGGCATTTTGGTTTCAGCGATTTCTCGCAACTGAGCCTGTGTAATTGTCCCTACTTGCTTGCGGTTAGGTTCACCCGAACCCTTAGCAATGCCAGCAGCTTTTTGAATCAAAACCGAAGCCGGGGGGGTTTTGAGAATAAACGTAAAACTGCGGTCTTCAAAAACCGAAATTTCTACCGGAACCACAAGACCAGCTTGGTCTGCGGTTCTAGCATTGTACTCCTTGCAAAACATCATAATATTGACGCCGTGCTGACCCAAAGCTGGGCCGATCGGAGGAGCTGGGTTGGCTTTTCCCGCCGTAATCGCCAACTTAATTACTGCAACAACTTTCTTTGCCATTAGTTAGTTCTGTTTCTGAACCTGATTGAACTCCAATTCTACAGGCGTATCGCGCCCAAAAATCGAGAGTAAAACTTTGAGCTTGTTCCGTTCCGGGCTCACTTCAATCACGTCACCTTCAAAATCCTTAAACGGCCCGGAAAGTACCACAACGTGGTCTCCTGTCGCCATCGATACTTTGACAACTGGTTCTGATTCCTGAGCGTTTCTGAAGATCCGTTCTACTTCCGAATGACTCAGAGGTAGCGGTTTGACGTGACCTCTGCCGCGCCCGTAGCGGCGTTTCTGCTCTGCCCCGACAAAATTAATTACATTCGGGGTATTTTTGATCACCTGCCACGTATCTTCGTCCATAAACATACGGATGAGTACGTAGCCGGGGAAGATTTTTTCATCGGACTGCCGCCTGGAACCGTCTTTACCGACTTTGATCGCCGGAGTTTGCGGAATTTCTACTTGAACGATGCGATCGGCAACATCCAAGGTTTGAATCCGCTGATCCAAGTTAGCCTTCACCCGCTTTTCGCAGCCAGAGGCAACTTGAACAGCATACCAGCGAGCATCAATTTCCGGCACATCTGCCGATGAAGCTTGTCCCGTCGCTTCTGTGGAATAATCAGATTCTTCTGATGCAAAAGTCATGGCCCAAACACCTTTCCTGCGCCCCAGTTAAAGAAGTTATCCACCAAATAGATCAGGCTTGCTGAAAGGATTACCATCAAAAGCACGGCCAAAGACTCGCTAATTAGCTGCTGGCGACTAGGCCACACCACTTTGTCGAGTTCTTCTCTAGTGTCTTTTAAAAAACCCACCGGATCAAACCTAGACGCCGCGATCTCTTGAGTTTCTTGAGCTTCGTCTTTTTTCGCCACTATCGAATCCCCCTTGCGATTTTAGATTGTAGATTTTAGATTGTGTGAGTGGCTCGCGGCTCTTTGATTTTTTGACACTAACCACTTACGCCCAAGTCCAAAATTTCAAATCCAAAGCCAGCACTTTTTTACAAGCTAAATCCATCAACGGTATAAGTGCCGATCGCTCTTAAGGGCGATCGAGAGACCACACCGAGCATTTGTTGATGGCATTTTTTGCGAACCGCCCACAAAAATTAATTCTACCCGAAAACTTGCGGTTTAAGCTGTTTCCAGCCAATAATCCGGGCGCTTTCGGGCAGAATTTCAAGTTTGGTGATTCAGCGCGCCCTGGAGGACTTGAACCCCCGACATCAGGTTTTGGAGACCTGCGTTCTACCAACTGAACTAAGAGCGCACAGGTGAGGTTGCTGAAACTCGCTTAACCTCTAGATTTCTATTTTAACACAGTGCGCTCGGAAATGGGAAACTTTTTTTTGAAATTTTTCAATTTCCCATTTTCCATGAACAAAAGGAAAGCTTGGTGCATTCCTACAGAGAGCGATCGAACCGCTGTTTGACCCGAGTTGCCTTGCCCACGCGATCGCGCAGGTAGTAAAGTTTGGCTCTGCGGACTTTCCCGCGGCGCATGACTTGGATCGTAGCGATGCGGGGCGAGTGAATCATAAACACCCGTTCCACACCCACGCCCTGAAGCACGCGGCGCACGGTGATTGTTTCATTAATGCCGCCGTTTCGCATAGCAATCACAGTCCCTTCGTAGGGCTGAACCCGTTCTTTAGAACCCTCTTTAATTTTCACGCCGACGCGCACTGTGTCGCCCACGTAAATTTGGGGGAGTTGTTTATTTAGTTCTTGCTTGACTCTATTGATTTCTTCCGTTTCGATAGAACGGATTATTTCTGCGCCTTTCATGGGATTTACCAAAACTCACAATCCCTTATCATATATCGAACTGCCAGTTTTATGACAAAAAAATGCAATGTTAAATAGCTCAGAGCTCGTATTTCTGCAACTGGCGGCGCTGGCTGTACTGGCTTTGTACGTCGCCGCCAACTTGGGAGCAAACGATGTCGCTAACTCGATGGGGACATCCGTAGGCTCGAAAGCGCTAACGCTGCGGCAAGCAATAATTGTTGCAGGCATACTGGAGTTTTCCGGCGCAGTGCTGTTCGGGCAAGGAGTTTCCCAAACTCTGGCAACAGGAGTTGTCAATGTAGATGTGTTTTCTGCCCGGCCGCAGGTATTTTTAGTCGGGATGGTTTCAGTGCTGATATCCTGCGGGTTGTGGCTGCAAATCGCTACGAGTCGAGGTTTGCCGGTTTCTTCATCTCATGCGGTGGTAGGTGCGATCGCGGGTTTTAGCTGGGTTGCAGCCGGAATTCATGCGGTTGATTGGCGAACAATCGGCAGTATTTCCTTAACTTGGCTGGCGACACCTTTTGCCAGCGGTGTTTTAGCAGCACTATTTTACAGTGCGGTGAAGTATTCGATTCTCGATCGACCAGATCCTCTATTTCAGATGCGCGAGTGGATACCTTGGCTGAGTGCTGCACTGCTGAGCGTATTCGGGATAATTGTACTGCCGTCTATTGTAGACACGGCTTTCGTGCAGACAGGAGCGATCGCCTTTGTGTACGATCGACTGGGCTGGAATATTCCGGTGCACGATATTGCGATCGCGATTGGGGGAATTGGGGCGATCGGACTTTCCCTCAATAGCTGGAAAACATTAGAATTAGTAGAGAAGGAAGAAGTAATAAGGAAGAAGGAAGAAGGAAGAAGTACAAACACAAACTCTCCCAATCTCCCAATCTCCCCCTCCCCCACTCTCCCCCAAGACCCCCCTCCTCGCCACTGTCCGATCGAGCAACAGATGGCAAGATTCCAAGTATTGAGCGCTTGTTTTGTAGCATTTGCCCACGGTTCCAACGACGTAGGCAATGCCGTTGCCCCCCTAGCTGCGATCGCCTACATCCGGCGCACAGGTTCCTTTCCCTCAGACGATTTCAGCGTTCCACTGTGGATTTTAATCGTCGGAGGCGTAGGAATCGTCATCGGTTTAGCAATTTGGGGCAAAAATGTAATTGCCACAGTCGGCGAAAAGATCATCCAACTGCAACCCAGCGGCGGATTTTGCGCGGAATTAGCCACAGCCACCACAGTCTTGCTAGCATCCCGCTTCGGGTTTCCGGTTTCCACATCCCACGCTTTAGTCGGTGCAGTTGTCGGAGTCGGACTGATCAAAGCTTGGAAAACAGTACGCTGGAAAACTTTGCTGTCAATTGGTTCGGCTTGGCTAATTACCCTTCCGATCGCAGGCGCTTTGGGTGCTAGCATTTTTAGCATCGCCCAATGGATTTTAGCCAGATGAACGCAATTCGATCGATCGCGCCCAACGGCCGCTCAATCACTTAATTTCTGTTTCAAGCAAAGGTTTAGCTGTCTGGCCAGCACCTCAACACAGGGCTTTCTCAACATAGTAAGGTGATTGCCAGGAACTCGAATCACCTCTACTTGTGCCGCCGTTAAATCGCTCCAGCCAAGAGTCGGATCTTGATGGTTCGTGCTGAGCTTTTCCCCCGATCTAAACAGAGTAATTCGGTGCGGATAAATTTTCGGTACATAGCTGAGAGTTGCTTGACTGTTAGCCTGAAATACAGTGAACATCGACGGAATTGCCAGCTCGCGCCAGTTGTGTTGTTTTGACTCCTGAGATAGGATACTAACCATAATCGCCTGCTTCCAATTCCAGCTATGCCAAAAATTAGCTGCCCAATTAAGCAGCTTATTTAATTTAGGAAACCTGGCAGCAATACCGCCAACTTGCACATTTTCCGCAGCAGCCACCAAGCGAAAATAATCGACCACAAAAGGCCAGATAGAGCGGGAAACAGTAGTCAGAATAAACTTGCAACCATCCCAAACAGAAGGTTTGTTAGCAGCAACCGGCGCTAAAGTATCCAGCACAGCCAGCAAAGCCACTTCATCCCCCGCTGCGAGTAACTGTTGAGCCATCTCAAAAGCCACCAAACCTCCAAAAGACCAACCTCCTAAAAAATAAGGCCCTTTTGGTTGAACTGTACGCAAGGCTGCGATGTAGTCAGCCGCCATCTCTTCAATGCTAGTTAACGGAGAACTTTCGCCGTCAATCCCCTTTGGTTGCAGCCCGTAAAACGGTTGATTTTCTCCTAGCTGAAATGCTAACTCGACATAAGGAAACACGACGCCAAAGATGGGATGGACGCAGAAGAACGGGGGATTTTTACCGCGAGGCTTAATTGCAACTAAAGGCGACCATTCCAGAGAATTTGTTTCTGAAGATAGCGAATCGGCTAAACCTTCAATTGTCGGATTTAAAAAAAGAGCAGAGAGCGGCAACTCGCGCTCAAATTGCTGGTTAATCTCATTGATGAGGCGGATTGCCAGCAGGGAATCTCCACCCAAATCGAAGAAGTTGTCGCCAATGCCAACGCACTCTGCGTTGAGGATTGTGGCCCAAATTTGGGCGAGGGTTGACTCGGTTGGTGTGCGAGGTGCAATGCAGCTTTTATCTATTGAATTGCTAGTTAGAGTTCCCGGTACAGGTAGGCGCAGGCGGTCGATTTTGCCATTGGGAGTTAGGGGCAGAAAATCCATCGCCACAAAAGCACTGGGAATCATGTAATTGGGCAGTTGTTGTTTGAGAAAATGGCGCATTTCCCCGGGATTAAGCGTCTGATTGTGATTGGCCACGACATAGGCAACTAGGCGTTTGTTGCCAGACAAATCATCTTCAGCCACCACCGCTGTTTCTTTGACTGCGGGATGCTGAACCAGCAGCGCTTCAATTTCTCCCAATTCTATTCGATAACCGCGAATTTTTACCTGTTCGTCAGCGCGGCCTAAAAACTCAATATTGCCGTCGGGAAAATAGCGGGCTAAGTCACCAGTTTTATAAATTCGTTCTCCTGCTTTCTGGGTAAACGGATTAGCAATAAATCGCTGGGCGGTTAATTCGGGGCGGTTGAGGTAGCCTCGCGCCAATCCGCTGCCGCCGATGTACAATTCACCGGGAATTCCAACGGGTACAGGCTGTAAATTTTTATCTAAAATATAGAGTTGAGTGTTAGCTATTGGGCGACCGATTGGCGGTTTTTTGCGTGAAGCGAAGCTATCGCGCAGGGAATCGCCAATTTCGGCAAAACTCGACCAGACAGTCGCTTCTGTAGGGCCGTAAGCGTTAAAAAACCTGCGCCCAAAACCCCAGCGTTTCACCACATCCAAGGAACAGGATTCGCCAGCACAGATGATTGTTTGCAGTGCGGGAAGTTCGGCGCTTGGAAGGACTGCTAGCAGCGACGGCGGGAGGGTAGCGTGGGTAATAGCATTGTCTTGCAAAAATTGGATTAATGTTTGTCCTGGCAATAAAGATTCTTTCTTGGCACAGTAAAGTGTTGCTCCGGTTCCCAATGCCATGACAATCTCAAAGATTGAGGCATCAAAACTCAGGGATGCAAATTGCAAGATGCGGTGATTTGAGCTGATTTGAAAAGCTTCTATTTGAGCTTGTGCTAAGTTGTAGAGTCCGCGATGTTCGATTAAAACGCCTTTGGGTTTTCCGGTTGAACCAGATGTGTAAATGATGTAGGCTAGATTTTTTGGTAAAATATTTGTAGTTAATTTGGCTGGGCTTTGTCGGGCGATAATTTCTCTGTCGGAGTCCAAACACACTACTGAAAAAACTCCGTAATTTTCCGGCTGCGTCAAGTTTTTTGCTAAGTGCTGCTGAGTTACCAAAATCGACACCTGAGCATCTTCTAACATGAAGTTAAGTCGCTCTTGAGGATAAGTTGGATCTAAAGGCACGTAGGCTGCGCCTGCTTTGATAATGCCTAGCAATCCGACGATCGCATCTAAGGAACGTTCTACACAAAAGCCCACTAAAACTTCTGGTTTGGCACCCAATTGCTGCAAGTAACGTGCAAGTTGGTTGGCTTTGCTGTTGAGTTGGCGGTAGGTTAACTGCTGGTTTTCAAAGACGGCGGCGATAGCATCGGGCGCGAGCGCGACTCGCTCTTCAAATAGCTGATGGAAACACTGGTTTTGCGGATAATCTCTCTGAGTGTCATTCCAATCGATTAATAATTGCTGGTATTCTGGCGCTGTCAGCAAAGCCAAGTCGCTGAGGTGCTCTTTGGGATTGGCAACAATGGCTTCGAGCAGCGTTTGGAAATGTCCCGCCATGCGCGCAATTGTGGCGCTATCAAATAAATCTGTGCTGTAGACAAATTGCCCTTGAATACTTCCTGCATTTTCCCACAAGTGGCACTCTAAATCTAGCTTGGCGGTTCCCGCGTCAAAGTCGATCGCCCCCAAAGTGATTCCCGGCAATTCTAGCGCTGCTACAGGAGTGTTTTGCAGGCTGAAACTGTGTTGAAATAGGGGGTTGCGGCTCAATTCGCGATCGGGGTGCATTTCCTCAACCAACTTCTCGAAGGGCAAATCTTGGTGGGCGTAGGCTGCCATTGCGACGTTTTTTACCCGATGCAATAGTTCCCGAAAAGTTGGGTTTCCTGATAAATCTGCACGCAGCACTAAACTGTTGACAAAAAAACCGATTAATGCTTCTACTTCGCTCTGGTTGCGATTGGCGATCGGCGTTCCTACTGCAATATCTACTTGTCCTGTATAGCGGTAGAGCAAAGTTTGAAAAGCGGCTAGTAGAGTGATAAATAAAGTCGCGCTTTCTTGCTGGCTAAATGACTTTAGCTGCTCGCTCAAAGCAGGTGATAGTGTTATAAAATGTTTAGCACCCCGGTAGGATGGAACCGCCGGCCTTTGTCTGTCTGTCGGTAGATTTATTGCGGTAATTCCCTTTAACTGCTCGCGCCAATAATCTAACTGGGTTTCTAATACTTCGCCCTGCAAGTATTGGTGCTGCCATTCTGTAAAGTCGGCGTACTGCACGGGCAGTCCTGGTAAGTGCGATCGCTCGTTTTTTACAAATGCCGTGTAGAGCGTTCCCAGCTCTCGAATTAGCACTCCAATCGACCAACCATCAGCCACAATATGATGTAAATTCAGCAACAATATATGTTCTGTTTCACTGAGTTGTAACAGCGTTACTTTGAATAACGGCCCGGCGGCTAAATCGAAAGGGCATTGCGCTGCATCGGTTGCGAGTTGCAGCGCTGCGGTTTCCTGCTGAGTTGGCGAGAGATTTTGTAAGTCGATTGTGGGAAGAGATACGGTTAAAAAGGGAGCAATAACTTGTACGAGTTCCCCTTCCAAAAGCGTAAAAGTAGTGCGTAAAGTTTCGTGCCGCTGCACAATTTCATTGAAGGTTTGCTCTAAAGCTCTTAAGTTGAGCGAACCTGTTAAGCGGAGTGCTGTTGAGACATTGTAGAAAGGATTGCCCGGTGCTAATTGATTGAGGAACCAAAGCCGCTGCTGAGCAAAGGATGCCGGGAAGACAAAAACTTCTGTTTCTTGCTGCATATTTATCGGAATTGCACCCGTTCAACCGCCTTAATTTTATTTACTTTCTCGCTCAAAAGATGATAGCTTCATCCGCCGACTTTCGCGAGAAATAGCCACTAACGCCGGAGCTTTAATATTAACCTTGCTCTCTTTTAAACTCTCCACAATCTTAGACAATTCTCCGATTGTCGGCGCTTCAAAAACGCTTCGCAAAGGCAACTCTACCGCGAAAGCATCTCGCACTCTAGAAACAAGCTGAGTCGCCAGCAGCGAATGGCCTCCCAATTCAAAGAAATTGTCCCGGATACCCACTCGCTTTATCCCCAAAACCTCAACCCAAATTTTCACTAAAACTTCCTCAATAGAAGTATGAGGCGCAACATAACTGCCAGCCCATTCTAACTTAATTGGCTCCGGTGCAGGCAAAGCGAGGCGATCGACCTTTCCGTTAGCCGTCACCGGTAGCGACTCCAGCACCACAAAAGCCGACGGAACCATATATTCCGGCAGTTTTTCTGCTAGATAAGCCTGCAACTGTGGCACTAATTTACGCGCTGCTTTAGCTTGTAAGGGATTGTTAGCATAAGAGCGCCAAGGACGCAAGTTATCGCTTCTGGTTTCTTGCCCAAAATCTCTGGTTTCGCCCCGTGCAAACACTACATCGTAGCGCCCTTGACTGTCGGAATTAGACCAACTAATATTAACATTATACGGAACTTCCAAAGCATACCACGCTTCGGGATCGACTCCTAAATTCTCGACTTTTTCCACGGCTTTCTGCAACTGACCTGCTGTTGGAAATTTATCGACAACAGACAGCAATTCTGCCGCCTTAACTGCTGCCATTAGCCGCGCATTTGGCACATTAGCAATTCTTAAAATATCGAGTTGATTTTTCAATAATATTTGTTGCACGTTTGTAACAGTCAAATTATGATTTTCAGCCGACCAATCCAGCAATTTTGCTCCCCGCAACTCCCGTTCGTCAGGGGATTTTGGGAGTTCGCTTTCAGACGCAATATGCAGAATCGCATTGTACCGAAAATCAGTTAACTCATTGTGGTAACTACCGCGAACTAATTGAATCTCTACGCCGCTAATCTGCGGAAAGCAGTGCTTTAATGCGCTAAAAAAATCTGGTTCAATAACTAACTCTGTTTCTTGAAAAATTTGCATTTGTACTCGCTGCTGCAACTGTTCGCCCGCGAGAGAAGGTTCGGCTTGATACAGTTGTACCGAAGCGTGGAAAGCTGCCAGCAACGGCAAGCTGCGGACATCTCCGATGAATATAAAGCCGCCGGGAGCAGTTGCTTTCACCGCACCTTCTAGCACCTGCACGAGATAGTCGATATTCGGAAAATATTGCACGACAGAGTTGAGAATTACTGCGTCAAAAGCTGCTGTCTCTACTCCTTCAAAGTCAGTCGCCATTTTCTGCCGCAGCGTTACATTAGCTAACTGTTGATTAGCCAAGTGCTGCTGAATGTAATTAATCGAAATTGGGGAAAAATCTGTGGCGCAATATTCAGTGCAGTGAGGTGCAATTTGAAACAGCATTAAGCCCGTACCGCAGCCAATTTCTAAGACTCGCTGCGGCTCCAAAGCTAAAATTTGGGCTGCTTGATTGTTCGCCCAGTCGCGCACCTGTTCTGCTGGGATTGGCTGATTGGTATAACTGCTATTCCAGCCGACTATATTAAATGTTGGATCTGAGTCAACTGCTGGTCGATCGTAAGTTTCATTGTAGAGCATTTGCCACTGCAAAACCTGTTCGTCCTGCAATTGCATGATTTGGTTATTTTCGCGGGCAACGCTATATTCTGCATTGAGGGCGACATAAGCTATTAAACGTTTATTTCCTTCTACATCTTCCGAGGTTGTAGCTGCGGTTTGCTGTACCGCCGGATGTTGAGTTAATACTGTTTCGATTTCTCCTAATTCGATGCGGAAACCGCGAATTTTTACTTGTTCGTCAATGCGTCCTAAAAATTCAAGGTTGCAGTCGCTTCGGTAGCGCACTAAGTCGCCGGTTTTGTAAATTTGCTCTCCTGAATTTGGTTTAAACTGAGATGTTGCACTATTATTATGAACAGGCAAGATGCCTGTTCCACAAGAGATGTATTTTATTGTGGAACAGGCATCTTGCCTGTTCGTAAACAAGTCATTGAGAATGGTGTCTGAATTTGGTTTAAAAGGATTGACAATAAAGCTTTGTGCGGTTAAATCTGGGCGGTTGAGGTAGCCGCGAGCGAGTCCGTTTCCGCCGATGTACAATTCGCCAACAACGCCGATCGCCACTGGCTGCAAATATTTGTCTAATATGTAGATTTGAGTGTTAGCAATGGGGCGGCCAATTGTCGGGGCGATGTCTGTTTGCTCTGTTACAGGAATATAACCGGAAGTTGTGACGACGGTGTTCTCGGTTGGGCCGTAATTATTTACGAGCTTAAATGGATGGGATTTTAAAGGATGTTGTTGCAGTTTTTCGCCGCCTGCGAGCAAGATTCGCAACGCTGTTGTTTGAGGCCAATCTAATAGCAAAACTTTCTCTGCTAAAGGTGTTGGCAAAAAGCTAATTGTAATGGCGTTTGATACTAACCAGTTTTGCAGTTTTTCCGGATCTCGCCTGATGTCATCTTCTGGAAAGTAGATGCTAGCTCCGGCGGCGAGATAAGGCCAAATTTCCCACCCGCAAGCATCAAAGCCGATCGCTGCAATTTGCGTTGTTCGATCGCCCGCTGACACCCCAAACTCTTTTTGATGCCAAAAAACGAGATTTAACAAGCTCCCGTGCTCAATTTCCACTCCTTTCGGCTTTCCCGTGGACCCGGAGGTGTAAATCGCGTAAACCAGATTTTCGGCTGTGACTGCGCTGGTGGGATTGTCGGCGATTTCTTGGGAAATCATCTCCCAGTCTGTGTCTAAACAAACTATCTGTACATTGGGCGATTCCCTGCGGGATAGCTTCGCTTCACGCAAATTCTCTACCCATTGCTGCTGAGTTAACACAACAGATAATTGAGCATCTTTTATCATAAAGCTCGATCGCTCAGCAGGATAGCTCGGATCTAAAATTAAGTAAGCTCCTCCCGCTTTCAGGATACCCAACATCCCCACAATCAGATCGAGCGATCGCCCGCAGCAAAGCCCGACTAAAACTTCCGCCCCAACCCCCATTTTTTGCAGATAACGTGCTAGTTGGTTGCTGCGGAGATTGAGCTGCTGGTATGTGACTCGCTCCTCTCCAAATACCAGCGCCACTGCATCGGGTGTCCGATCTGCCTGCATTTCAAATAGCTGATGGATGCACAAATCCTGCGGATAATCCGCCTGAGTGTTGTTGCATTCAACTAACAAATGATAGCGCTCTTTGGCGCTCAAATATTGCAAATTTCCTATGCGCTGTTCGGGATTTGCCACAATGCTTTCTAACAAGGTTTGAAAATGCCCGATCAGGCGGGCGATCGTAGCTTCATCAAATAAATCTGCGCTGTAAATAACCATGCCGCTGATGCCCTCGGAGCTATCAACCCACAGCTTATTGCTGGGCGATTGGTTGCTTCCCGAGCTGTTGGGCGATCGCTCCCACAAATGAAACTCCAAATCAAACCGCGCTGTACCTACATCTAACTGCTGCGGGCTGAGTGTTAATTCTGGCAATTCTAACTGATTCCCCGGCGCGTTTTGCAGCGCAAACGCCACCTGAAATAAGGGATTTTGGTTCAACGCGCGATCGGGGTGCAGTTCTTCTACTAACTTCTCAAACGGCAAATCTTGGTGAGCGTAAGCTCCTAATGCTACCTCTTTGACTCGGTTTAAAAGTTCCCGAAAAGTTGGATTTCCCGACAAATCTGTACGCAGCACCAAACTGTTGACAAAAAACCCGATCAATGCTTCTATTTCACTGCGGTTGCGATTGGCGATCGGCGAACCTACAACAATATCTTCTTGCTGGGCGTAATGGTAAAGCAACGTTTTAAAAGCTGCCAGCATTGTCATAAACAGCGTCACTCCTTCGCGCTGGCTCAACGTTTCTAAAGCCTCGCTCAGTTGTTTTGGCAGTTGCAAAAATTGCCTTTTGCCTCGGTAACTTTGAATTGCTGGCCTGGGGCGATCCGCAGGCAGATTTAGCATAGAAATGCCGTTTAACTGCTGTCGCCAGTAAGCAAGCTGCGTTTCTAAAACTTCCCCTTGCAGCCATTCGCGCTGCCATTTGGCAAAATCAGCATACTGGATCGACAAATCCGGTAAAGGCGAAGGTTTTTCGCTAGCAAATGCCGTGTAAAGCGCGCCTAATTCCTGAATTAGCACTCCGATAGACCAACCATCGGAGACAATGTGGTGCATATTCAGCATCAGCAAATATTCGGCATCATCTAACTGCAATAATGTGACTCGCAGCAACAAGTCCTTGGACAAATTGAAAGAGCGTTGAGCTTCCTGGGCGGTGAGTCTGTTTGCTTCAGTTTGTCGAGATTCCTTTGGCAAATTTCGCAAGTCCACTACATTAATCGGGAGGTGGAAAGCGGCAGCTATTCTCTGAACGGGTTGCCCCGAAACTACTGCTAAAGTCGTGCGTAAAGCTTCGTGGCGGCGCACAATTTCATTGAAGGTTTGTTGCAGCGCCGAAAAATTGAGCGAACCTGTCAAACGCAATGCTGCGGGAACATTATAGAAGGGATTGTTCGGTACTAATTGGTCGAGAAACCACAAGCGCTGCTGTGCAAAGGAAAGCGGTAAATTTCCGTCCCGCCCCATCGGAACAATCGGTGTAGGAGTGAAACTAGAAGTACGATTAGCTGCTTGTAAAAATAAAATTATTTCGGCTTTTTTCTGAGATATTTCGGCGCGCAATTCGGGTGTAATAATTCCTTCGGGAGCGTTGCAGCGCAGAATATAGCCCTCAATAAAAATATTAATATCTAGACTGCGAAGGTAAGATAAAAACTCTATTAACTCTACCGTGACAGAATCTCTTACATTTGCCGATGAACTCGATATTGTTGGCTCTGGCATTTTGAGTCATCCTATGATTACTTTTGCAAATCAATAAAAGAAATTCTACAAGCGCACAAATTAAGAGCTTAACTTACCCCTTGCCGACTGTGGCCTAACCTAAGTATGATTCTGTTTGAATCCGCAACCAAAATCCTACCCAAGGTTTCAGCTTATGCCGTTCATGCCCTTCAATTTCCTGTTCCTATGGCTGGTGGGACTGCTGTCCGTCGGGGTACTTGGCGGAGGTATATACATTATTTACGAATGGTACATCGGCGCACTTGTAGGGATTTCCTACTTAGTCAGCGGAGTCTTGATGCTTCTTTGGTCTGTTGGCGGCCGCTTTATCAGTTTGCCGCTGTTCCGCCGCCCCGGTGCTGACGAACCCAAGCCGACCCGGACGGGTACGGTGCAGCGGGTAGAGAGACCTGATGGCACTATTTTACAAGTAGAATTCTACGGCCCAGAGGACGGACAGCCGATTATCCTCTCTCATGGTTGGGGGCCGAACAGTATGGTTTGGTATTACGCGAAACGGCAACTAAGCGATCGCTTCCGAGTGATTGTTTGGGATCTTCCAGGTTTGGGAAAATCCACTCGACCAAAAAACAGCGATTACTCCCTAGAAAAATTTGCCCGCGATCTCGAAGCCGTCATTGCCATAGCAGGAAATAAACCTGTTATCCTACTCGGACACAGCATGGGCGGCATGATTTCTCTAACATTCAGTCGGCTGTTTCCAGAACTTCTCGGTAGTCGAGTAGCTGGTTTAATTCTGGTAGATACGACTTATACTAATCCCGTCAATACCGCTATTTTTAGCAGTTTATTACGCGCTTTGCAGAAGCCGCTGCTGGAACCTATCCTCTACGTCACCGCAGCTCTGGAACCCATTATGTGGGCAATGACTTGGCTGAGCTATCTCAATGGTTCACTGCACATCAGTGTAGAATTATCGGGATTTAAAGGCACTGAAACGCGCGGTCAATTAGAGTTCTCAGCTTTCTTATCAGCCTTGGGTTCTCCCGGCGTTCTCGCTCGCGGCACACTGGGAATGTTCAAATATGATGAAACAAAAACTTTGCGATCGATTGATATTCCTGTGTTGGTGATATGCGGCGATTCAGATATAGCCACTACCCCCCCAGCTAGCCTGCGGATGAAAGCAGAATTACCTCAAGCAGAGCTAGTTACTATACAGAAAGGAGGACACATGGCATTAATGGAACACAACCAAGAGTTTGCCCAAGCTGTTAGGGCATTCTGCACTGAAATTTCGTGACTAAAAATGTGAGTTAAAATCCAATACGGTTCAGTAGACCTCTTGCAAAAATAACTAGGACGGGCTCTCCGGCCCATCCCACAAGAGTTATTTGGGTGCATCTCACTTTGGCGAATGTGTCAAAAAAGAGATAAAATGAAAAAGTTAGTAAAATCGTCAAATAAATATAAGGCAAATAAAATGACACCATCAGACCAACAACAGCTAAAATCCCACTTACAAGCGGTAGCAGAAATTTTTTACAGAAATACAGATCCAACCGAGTTAAAAAGTTTTGAAAGTATAGAAAAATCACTGCGCCAGAAAATGTTAGAAGAAGTTGGCCCAGAACTAGGTAGCTTTTTTTTTCAGCAGTATCAGGAATTCAAACAGGAAAACCCCGAAAAATAAAATCAATAATCGGCTCCCTGGATATTACAGATAATCAGGCAAAATATTTTGACTTAAAAGCTTACAGTCAATTTAGTCCACTCATGGAAAATTGCTGTCTTTTAATCAGTGCCAATGAATCTTATCAAATGGCAGAAAAAGATTTGGAGAAATTTACGGGAATCAAAATTTCTCACAGTACATTACAAAGATTAGTCAAGAGACAAGAATTTGAATTACCTACATCTAAACAAGGAGTCAAAGAAATTACATTAGATGGTGGCAAAGTCAGACTACGCAACGAAACCAAAGGCGAGAGCTGTTACTGGAAAGACTATAAAGCCGTGTGTTTGGACAATGTTTATTCGGGAGCATTTTTTCAAAATAATCAAGATTTAATTGATTGGACTAATAGCCAAAAATTACTACATCCTATGTATTGCCTAGGGGATGGTCATGCCGGGATTTGGAACATATTTAAAGAAATTGGAGATCATGAACAAAGACAAGAAATCTTAGATTGGTATCATCTTAAAGAAAATCTCTACAAGGTAGGGGGTTCAATAAAACGATTAAAATCAGCAGAAACTATGTTATGGCAAGGCAAACTTGATGAAATTATAAAAATATTTAAAGACTTTAAAGGTCAAGCATTTAAAACGTTTTGTAATTATTTAGAAACCCATCGCTGCCGAATAGTAAATTACCAATACTACAAAGAAGAATCCATAAGTTCGATTGGTTCGGGAACAATTGAATCAATAATTAAACGCATTGGATTAAGGGTGAAAATATCGGGAGCGCAATGGAATATTGAGAACGTTTCGTCTATCCTTGCTCTTCGCTGTGCTTATCTCAACGGTCAACTTTCAATTTGATGTATTTGCAAAACTGAGATGCACCCAGTTATTTTTTCTTGTGGGATGGGCCGGAGAGCCCGTCCAATAAATTTATGAAAAGGACTTTTGCAAGAGGTCTAGTTAAGGAAAATTGTAGCGAAAATGTTGGGCGGAGTGAAACGGAGGGTTTGTTCCCTCGCGGCCCAACCTACGCACTGATTCGGTCTAGTTCCTAGAGCTCTTTGTCACCCTCCCACCTTTAACCGAAAATGCGCTTGAGCGCAGGAATACGAGCCAACACGAAATAATCTAACAGCAGAACGGTGACGAGTGAAAGTCCTACAAGCGGGAAGGCAATCCCTAAAACAGCAATGATTGCGAGTGGCACTTTCCATCCCTGAACATGGGTGGGCATTGGAGGCGCACCGAGCCAACCCGTCCCTTTCGGACGACGCTGCCACCACATCACCGTACCACTTACTGAAAGCACAATCAAAATTAAGGATGCAAACAACATCAGTAGTTGATTGCTCAATCCAAAATATTTTCCCATGTGAATTGAAATTCCCATTGATACGACTTTGGGTACTAACCCGTAATCCTTCCATCGCACATCTGCTAATACTTTGCCACTGTATTGATCGATGTGCAAAGTGATTTCTTGCGCCGGATTATTGGGAAATGCCGAAACCGTATACACACCCGTTTTAGATTCTGGAAAACTAACACTAAATCCAGGGGGTGCGCCTTTTGCTTGAGCTAAATTTACAACATAATCTAGATTTACGGACGTATCAGCAAGAGTTCGCCCGATAACTTCGTTGTGTCCTGAATGATGCTCATCTCTAGGCGTACTCGATTTAGGAATTGGTAATTGCTCTACTGCCCAAGGCACAACTTGATTGCCCTGCTGATTGAGGGAGCCTGTGAGTGTTGTCGATTGAGGCACGTTATCCCGCATTTGTGCAGGGTAGTAGTTCGATAAACGAGCGAAGGTATCTCCCCAAAAACCTGTCCAGGGTAGTCCACTGAGGATGAGGAAGCCAATTAGCAATACGCCATAAAATCCCGAAACGGCGTGTAAGTCCCGCCAAAATACCCGCTTATTCTGACTCCACACACGCGGAATTAATGTTCCTAAAAAAGTTACTTTGCGGCGAGGCCACCACAGATACAATCCCGTAATCAGCAGCACAAGCCCCCAACAGGAAGCAAGCTCTACTAAGTAATCTCCCAATTTTCCGATCATCAGTTCGCCGTGAATCTTGCGTGCGATCGCTTGGAGATTATTATTTTCATCGCGATCGCCTAAAATCTTAGCCGTATAAGGATTCACGAAAACGGCTAGTGTTCTTTCATCTTTAGTCGCGATCGTCACTTCAGCACTACGATTAGACGCAACGCTCGGCGTAAATTTTGTTACTTTGGCATCAGGATAAGTTCGTTGAACAACTGCCACCTGTTGAGTATAAGACATCACCACATCCGCAGGCTGCACAAACATATTCTGGTGATACATCGCAGCATCTAATTGCGGTTTAAACAGGTAAATGATGCCTGTGATTGACAAAATCAGCATGAAAGGAATAACAAACAAGCCTGCATAAAAATGCCATCGCCAAACGGTGCGATAAAAACGATTACTGGGAGGTTCAGCAACCAGTGAAGGGTTCAAAACGCTGTTCAATTTACTCATTGTCGTCTGCCAAAATATCGACAAAAAACCATTGTGCTACACAAGTATGAACAATGTCAAAAGACAGGCTGTCAAACAGAGATGCTCCCCACTTTTGGACGGTCATTTCACAAAACAATCAAAATCATCCCGCAATTATGTAAGCCCTTAAAATTCCACATCTTCGCGCTCATTTTCGTCGGTTCTGGGAGTATCCAAACCTTTCGCAGCCCAGCGCATTGTTTCAATGTATTTTGCCAAACTCGCCACAGTCGGAGCCTCAAACAAATTGCTGACAGGTAATTCGACTTGCAAAGCGTCTCGAATGCGAGAAATTAACTGAGTTGCTAGCAGGGAATGCCCGCCTAATTCAAAGAAATTATCGTAGATACTAACCTGCTGTTTTCCCAAAACTTTAGCCCAAATTTTACATAGCACCTCTTCTATATCAGTCCGAGCAGCTACATAATTGTCTGTTATATCTTCGCTGTTTGTATCTATATTAGGCAAAGCGCGGTGATCGACTTTGCCGTTGGGTGTTAGCGGTAGGGAATCCAACACTGCATAAGTTGCAGGAACCATATATCCCGGTAACTTTTGTTTCAAAAATTGGCGCAATTCACTTGACTTTAGAGTGTCAATTTCTGCTTTTTCATTAATGCCGTCAGTCACAACATAAGCTACCAAATGTTTATCGTCTGGGATTTCTTCCCTTACAATTACTGCTGCTTCGCGCACTTGTGGATGCTGGCACAAAGCCGCTTCAATTTCTCCCAATTCGATGCGGTAGCCGCGAATTTTTACTTGGTCGTCAACCCGGCCTAAAAACTCGATATTGCCGTCAATCCAATAGCGGCCTAAATCACCTGTGTTATAAAGGTACGAACCAGGTTTATTGCTAAAAGGGTTAGGAATGAATGCAGCAGCGGTTAAATCTGGGCGGTTGAGGTAGCCTCGCGCCAGTCCGTCGCCGCCGAGGTATAATTGACCTGCAACACCGATCGCCACCGGCTGCAAATCCGCATCGAGGAGATAAATTTCCGTGTTGGCGATCGGACGGCCGATGGGGATCGATGTTGCGGTTTCGGGTACGTCTTGCACGCAATAATAAGCCGAAAATGTGGTATTTTCTGTCGGCCCGTAAACGTGAATTAATTGAGTGGTTGGCGCGTGTTTTAGAACTTTTTTCACCCATCTAATATCGACCGCTTCTCCGCCAAACAGCAAGCAGCGCAGCGAATTAAAAGCTTGCGGTAATATTCTAGCAATTTGTTGAAATAAGGCGGTTGTTAAAAACAAAACCGTGATGCCTTGTTGGCGCAGTTCTAAGGCTAAATCGTGAGGCGAAAGGGTAATATTTGTGCTAATTCCTACGAGTTGAGCGCCGTTAAGCAAGGCTCCCCAAATCTCGAATGTGGCTGCATCGAATGAAGCGTTTGATGCTTGGGCAATTTTATCGCTAGGTTCTATTTTTATATAGTTGGTGTTGAGTACCAGCCGATTTACTGCTTTGTGGGTGACAGCAACTCCCTTGGGTTTTCCTGTTGAGCCAGATGTGTAAATAACGTAAGCTAGGTTGTCTGCTGTTACGGTGTTGGCGGGATTTTCGGCGCTTTCTTTGGCTATGTCTTCCCAGTCGCGATCGAAGTAAATCACCGAGTTTGAGAAGTCTCGGAAATTCTCAATCAATTTATCCTGAATTAGCAAGACTTTAACTTGAGCATCTTCCAGCATCAAGTTTAGCCGATCGCGCGGATAGCTCGGATCTAACGGTAAGTAGGCTCCTCCAGCCTTCAGTATAGCCAACATCCCGACAATTAGGTCGATCGATCTTTCGGCGCAAAGCCCCACTAAAACCTCCGCACCCACGCCCAGTTTTTGTAGATAGCGCGCCAGTTGGTTGCTGCGACTGTTGAGTTCTCTGTAAGTCAAATGCTGGCTGTCGAAAGTTAGGGCGACAGCCTCGGGATGCTGCAGGGCCCGCTCTTCAAATAACTGATGAATGCACTTATTTTGAGGATAATCTGTGCGAGTTTTGTTGCATTCTATTAATAATTGATTCACTTCATTCTCGCTCAATAAAGGTAAGTTAGCAATTCTTTGTTCTGGATTAGCGACAATGCTTTCCAGCAGCGTTTTAAAATGCCTCAGCATTCGGGCGATCGTAACTTCATCAAATAAATCCGTATTGTACACAGCTACGCCTCTGAGCCCTTCCGAATCTTTCCACTGTTCGCCGTACCTGCTCCTAAACTTATCCGCAGCTTCCCACAAATGCAGCTCTAAATCAAAGCGCGTTGTTTGAGTCTCCAAATGAAAAGAACTCAACTTTAATTCCGGCAATTCTAGCTCGTCTACAGGCGCATTTTGCAGGCCGAATACCACTTGAAATAACGGGTGGCGATTGAGCGATCGCTCCGGATGCAATTCCTCAACCAGTTTCTCAAAAGGCAAATCTTGGTGAGCGTAAGCTCCCAGGGTTACTTCCCGCACCCGACCTAAAAAATCTCGAAATGTCGGGTTTCCCGAGCAGTCTGTTCGCAGCACTAAAGTGTTGACAAAAAAACCGATTAATGCTTCTATTTCGCTGCGATTGCGATTGGCGATCGGCGAACCGACAACAATATCTGCTTGTTGCGAGTAGCGGTAAAGCAAAGTTTGAAATGCTGCGAGCAGTGTCATAAATAAAGTCGCTCCTTCTCGCTGCGATAGCGCTACAAGTGCGTCCTTCAGTTGTTTCGGCATTTCTAAATATTGAGTTTTTCCGCGATAATTTTGCCTAGCTGGTGCAGGGCGATCTGTGGGCAAATTTAATACAGAAATTCCGTGTAATTGCTGCCGCCAATAAACTAGCTGAGTTTCTAATACTTCTCCTTGCAGCCTAGCGCGCTGCCACTCGGCAAAGTCGGCATATTGAAGTGATAATTCTGGCAGGGGAGATGGCTGTTGATTTATTAAAGCTGTGTAGATAGCTTCTATTTCTCGAATTAGCACGCCGATCGACCAATCATCGGAGGCTATGTGGTGCATATTGAGCAAGAGAATATGCTCCGTTTCTGTCAGCCGCAAAATGGTGACTCGCATCAGGGGCCCGGTGGATAAATTGAAAGGGCGCAGAGATTCGGCGGCGGTGATTTTCTGGGCTTCTGTTTGCCGTTGTTCTGGCGGCAAATGTTGCAGTTCTAATATTTTAAAAGTTATCTGAGAGTTCAGAGAAATTATCTGCATTGGTTGACCTGATACCGCTGCAAAAGTGGTTCGCAAAGTTTCGTGTCGCCGCACTATTTCGTTGAAGGTTTGTTCCAAGGCTGTTAAGTTGAGGGAACCGATTAATCGCAGTGCTGTTACTACATTGTAGAAAGGGTTTTCTGGTGCGAATTGGTCGAGAAACCACAAGCGCTGCTGGGCAAAAGAGGCGGGAAAGACAAAGACTTCGGCTTCTGAGGAAATATTCAGAGTTTGTCGATCGCCTGTAAAGAAATTGTCATGAATTTCGGATGCCATATCTGTTGCTCTTGGGGATGAGATGTGTTAATTTTTTGATGGCGCGGGGTGGCTTTTTGACGGTGCGATCGCCTCTTAAAACTTTCGCGAGTAAAAAAATGACACTTTTAACATCCTCAGAAACCGGGTTTCTCGGAGTTTTGGGTTTAGTGAGGAGAAATTAACCCAGAAACCGGGTTTCTCGGAGTTTTGTGCGAATGCTTAAAGAGAACTTGGGTTTGGAACTCAGCAGTAGCGTTGTCGAATGCAGGCCGATTGCGCTGGAACCCTCATTCTACTGTTGGGCGTCAAAAACTGTCGCTGCCGATTGCGGTCAAAAAATAGAGAAGTGACTGAATCGGGGTTTGGGGCACAACAGCAGCGGCATTCTTTTAGCAAGCTGGTTTCAGATCGGAAAATGACCCAGAGCAATCGGTGTACAGGTCAAGCTGTAGTATGATTTCTAATTGCACAAAGTGTTTTTGGGGCGATCGCAATTTTCTCACATCTTCAACCCAAGCGACTAATATTGATTAAACAGTGTCAGGGATCTTTTACAGAAAATGACTGGAAGTTGGGCTCTACTTTGCAAAAATACTTAAGAACACTGAACGTGCAGTTTAAATTAGAGGTTATAGGCTAATGGCGCAGCGCAACGTATACTCGTCAAAAGACGACCCAGGGGATGCACAATCAGCAGAGGAAGTCCTCCACTCAGTGATTCAGGAACTGGACGCTTTGCACCAAAATGTCAAAGGCCAGTTAAATCAGGACATTACTCGGCTCGAAAGTGAAAAAAATCACCTGATTGACGATATTGAAGACCTCAGAGAGCAATATCGCAAATTGCAGTCCCAGCAAATGGAATCTCTGTCTGGGCGATACATTCAGCAGCAACAATTGTGGCTGAAGCAGTTGGCTCAAGTTTTGGCTCACAATTTGCAGGATTTGTTGGTGCAGCGGTTCAGCGAACTCAGCGCTAACTCGGGACATTCTCTCAGCAGCCCCATTCCCAGCGGCGAATTCCCGATACCGATGCCGCCGAGCAACTACGACGAACGGGCCTCGGAGTTGCTGGCGGCGCTGGATCAAAGGATCGATCGCAGTTTCCAGATGCTCGAACAAGATTTGAGCAGCTATGAAAGCGAGCTTTCCATGCGGCTCAATAATATGCAAACCCTAGAGCGGCAAGGGGAAGAGCTGTTACAAAATCTTGTAAACCGCATCAGGGAAGAACTCGAACAAGAAGAAGAAGAATATCTTGACAATCCTTTCGATGCTAGAGATTCCTATCCCGAAGTATCAGCTAATTCTGTCCGCCCGCCAGCTATAGCGCCAACACCTGTGGATGCGCCGCGGGACTCTGTGCCGCAGCCTTCTTCAGGTTCTGCTGCAATTGCTCAAGCAGGTTCTCAAGTGCAAGCAGGTTTGATTCTGGCTTTGTCTTCGGCGGTGGTATTGTCGCTGTTTAATGTTTGTTTGAGAATTTTGATTAAAAGCAGAAATCCTCGGATGATTTTTGGCTTGTTTGAAGTTCCGGGGGTTGTAACTCCTGGTTTTGGCAATTCTTTGTTGATTTTGTTGATGCGGCTGATCGTGGTGATGGCTTTGATGCCAATATTGGCAACTTTTCTGTATCCTTCTGTGTGGAAAGATATTAGGCGGTTGTTCCAGTCGGGCGATCGGGCTTTGTGGAGCAAGGTTTTAGGAAGCGCATTTTTTCTGTTTTTGTCTCAGGTTTTGATTTATTTGGCGATCGGCAATATTCCGGCGGGGATTGCGATTACGATTTTCTTTATTTACCCGATCGTCACCGTACTCGGTTCTTGGATCTTGTTTGGCGCTCGCCCAAGCACGATCGGCTTTTTGGCAATCTGCGGAATTACCGCAGGTTTGATTTTAGCCGGCTGGCCGAGTTTTGCAGCGCCACCTCCCGGCGGCGGCAATGTCGGGGTGGGAGTCGCCGCGGCACTCGGTGCTGGCATTACCTTTGCAGGTTACGTATTGCTGACGCAAATGGCCGCGGGCAAGCTGCACCCGATTCCTTTTAGTTTAGTTAATTTCGCCACGATTTTTGTATTTTCCGCCCTGAGTTTGTGGGTGCCGCTCTCGGAAAATTTAGCTCCTAAAATCGACCCAAATGTATGGCCCGGTTTGATTTTTGGAGGCGTTGTTTTAGGGGTGCTGACGCTGTTTAGCTATCTTTTGAACAATTTTGCTATCCGGTTTGCCGGGGCAGCCTTAGCCTCCGTAATTGGCACTTTGGGGCCGGCGATGACCGCACTCTTCGGGTTTGTCATTATCAATGAGAAGTTACAGCCTTTGGCAATTATTGGCATGGCTGTAGTGACATTGAGCGTGGCTGCTATGAGTGTAGAACGCATGGTGGCTCCTCAGAAGAAGGCTAGTTAAGCTAAGGTAGAAACTGGTGTTTGTAGTTCGGACTTTAGTCGTAGGATTTTAAGGATTAAAGTCCGAACTATCGAACTTGTTTTAGGGTGTTTAAAATAGAAGCCAACACAATATCAAACAACAGAAACAACCACACGAAAACCCACAATACTAGCCTTACAATCCGGCTGATATCGAAGCCGGCACGCGCTGCGACAATTCGGAGGGCGATCGTTCCAAGAACCCCCCCGCAATAACCTCAGCGAATAGTCGCCGCCAGACACCCAAACACTGCCATCAACAGGCGCACCTTTATAATTACTGTGCCAAGCATCCGCGCACCATTCCCATACATTGCCGTGGAAATCGTACAATCCGAAAGCATTGGGTTTAAAACTGCCAACATCTGTCGTTTGAAATCGATAAACTCCCTTCGGCGCATCAGCCTCATTAGCATTTCCGTTATAATTTGCTAACTCGCTGGTAATCGTTTCCCCAAAGTGAAACGCCGTCATAGTTTGCCCCCGGCAAGCATATTCCCATTGCGCCTCGCTAGGCAAGCTATACTTCTTACCAGTTTTGCGAGAAAGTCTAGCGCAAAACTCCACCGCTTCGTACCAAGATACATTTTCGATCGGTCGATTTACACCTTTAAAACGGGAAGGCTCAGGATTGAGAAACATTTTAATTTCCGGCAGTGCTGCCACTGCTGTCCATTGCGACTGAGTGACTGGAAATTTACCAATATAGAAAGCAGCTAAAGTTACTGAGTGCTGCGGTTTTTCGTCGCTGTCACCCCGATCTTTTTGGCTGCCCATCAGGAAAGTACCGCCAGGAACAGATACCATTTCCATGACTGTACCGCTGCCGATATGTTCTTCAAAAAAACGCGCTCTGCGGCTGTTAATATTAGTTTGCTGTCCGCGATTGTCTACTGTCACTACCTGAAATTCAAAGGTGCTTTTGACATTAGCAATACTTTGTGTTACTTTGCTCCGAGGCGGAGTGGTGTGGGATTTTCCACTCGGATTAACAGAGATATTGCTGTTTATTTGTCGGCTTCGCTGGCTCTGACTATTGAGAGCAAGTTGTTCAATCTCGTTCAAATAAGCATTGAACGGAGGTAGGGCTACCTTGGGCTGAGCATAATTTAAAGTATGTTGTCCGCCATTACCACAGTCAGGTGGGGGAGGTAGAGAATAGAGATTTAAAGCTTTGATTACTTCATCAGCAGATTGATATCTATTTTTGAGATAATCTTGAATTAATTTATCTAAAATTATTGCTAATTCGCTGCTGATTTTTGTGCCTGCTGGTAAGCGTTCTCTCCAAATCCAGCCGCCGTTAATCGGGTCGTAAAGGTCATCGAAACCGTCAACTTGTGGCAAACATTTAGTTAGCAGTCTGAGACAAGTTATCCCCAAACTATACAAATCGCTTCCGGGGAAAACTTGACCCCGCATTTGTTCTACCGGGGAATATCCGGGCGTTCCTACGGTGGTGCCGACTTTGCTTAGATGGGAACCCGTAACTTGTTTGGAAACGCCGAAATCAATCAAAACTAACTCTCCCCGCCCTCCTCTGCGGAAAGCCGAATTGCGAAAATTTGCAGACTTGGGCGCGGATGAGCTAACAGAGGTGCGGCGGCGGATGATATTCTCAAGTTTGATGTCTCGATGAATGACATGGCGATCGTGCACAAATTTCAGAATCGGTAAAATATCTGCCAGCAACTGCCAAATTTTTTCTTCGTTAAAAGCGCCCTGCTGAGTTAATTCAGCCAGTAAATTTTGCCCTTCAATCAATTCTTGTACTAAATAAAGCCGCGCATCTTGTTCAAAATAAGCAATTAATCGAGGGATTTGGGGATGTTCGCCGAGTTCGTAAAGTCGTTTCGCTTCTTGCTTAAACAGTTCTGTAGCCTTTTGAAGTGCTGATGTTCCCTGAACTTGGGGCACAAACTGCTTGATGACGCACGGATCGTCCAGGCGATCAATATCTACCGCTTCATAAGTTCTGCCAAATCCTCCTTCGCCCAACAGTCCAATCACGCGGTAGCGGTTTCTGAAGAGAGGTGTGAGGTCTGATTCACCGCAACTTTGACAAAATTTAGAGTTGTCGGGATTGAAAGGATTAGAGCACCTTGGATTTGAGCAGTAGAACATATCTGGGAAGAAATGATCTGGTTAAGATAATGATATATCTTTTCGGGTTCCTCATGGAGCCGTAAAAATTTGTAAAAGATTATCATATATCTTTTATGCCTGCTCGGGCAGCGATCGCAATTTGTCAACTGTCCTTTGTCCTTTATTCAAAATTAACGTTTCAGGCGGGCAGAATGTTAAGCTTTATGGCGGGCAGGATGCCTAACCCCTACTCCCCACAAGAGTTATGAGAAATCGATTTGAAAGTAAAAAATATTAGGTCGATCGACCTATTTTCGCAACGCACTCACTGCAATTAGCAACCAACTTGACCCGCAGCTTATAATTTGAGGGATGCCTGACAAAATGTTCGTTGATATTTGGATTGCCATCTGGTACATATTCATTACGATCGTTCAGAATCTGTATCGACTCATCTAGAGGCGTACCTTATGTTACTGAGAACTGCTATAGTTTCAGTCTAATCATTCTCATCAAACACAAGAAAATTTCTTTAACATTCTGCAACGATTTGGCAAAGCCAACGTGTAGCATCTGTTTTGTCTCTCCCTCGGTGCCATGCTGACAGAAGGATGCGTCCTCCTCCCTCTAATGGCGATCGGTTCTGGGAGGACATCTTCGATCGCATTTTGAAAAGTTCATTCAGAAGTTATTTTGATTTCATTTTCGCAATCTTTTTACGAAGATAATAAACAACAACCTGACAAAATGGCTCTAGTTCTCCTCCATTATCGCCATTCCACTTGCGTAGTTCTTTTCGTATATCTGCATCAGAGGGTTGTTTTTGAATCAATCCTTTGCGAAAGGCTTTTAATACTGCTTGACGATTACCAACCAACGCCTTTTCATTCAAATTCAAGACTTCATTGATTTCTTTATCGAATTGGCGATCATTTGATACAACTTTACCGTCTGCCAAGAAACGTATTTTACCTTCGACGTTATGAGATGGATCGGCAGGGTTAAAAGTTAGATCGAGATTTCCTTTTTTTGTGTCACAGTGCTGTTTATCTTTCTTTTGCCCTTCTCCTCCTCGACAAGCCCCAAGGAGATTATTGTATTCTAGCTGTCTCTGAGGGTATATATCTTGGCTTTGCCAGTGTTCAATTTTCATGTTTTCTGAGTCAGGACGAATCCGTCGCATACAGTAACAGCAAATTCCTCTTTGCTCGCTCACCAGACTTGCTCTCAGGTCATCTTTTTCGGCATAGTTATCATAGTCACTATTTGTATTGCACCGATGCTGTGTCAACGAGGTTGGTTCGGTCTTTTTCTGGATGTTTTTCATTCATTACCTTCTAAGAATTTAATCAGCGATCGAGCTTGAGTAATCTCAGGAGCTTGGTGTCCAATTTTTTCAACAAGGGGCATCATAGCTTGACGTGCGCCATCAAAATTTTCATCATCAATTAGTCTAAAAAGAGCGTGAAGCTTGTCTGCTACCTCTTGATTACGTTCTGACGCTCCCATCTGCTCCTCTAGTATTCGGTTGGCATCAAGACCATAAGATTCTAAGGGAATTGTAGAAATAACTTTGCCAGTTTCTTCATCACGTTCGAGGCTTCTAATACAGCTTGCTTCGACTTCACCAATAACAAGCGGCGAATGGGAAGTGCAAACAAACTGGATTGAGGGGAAGGTTTTGGTGAGGTCATCTACGACTTGACGTTGCCATTTCGGATGGAGATGTACATCTATTTCATCAATTAAGACTAGCCCTGGTGTTTCTTGCAAAATCAGAGGCAATTTTTGACTAGATATATCTTCTGATTTTTCGGTTAGGAAAGAGGCATTTTGAGTAACGATTTTGATGGCAATATCGGCAATTAGACCTACCATCATTTTTTGACCGGCACTAAGGTTACTAAAGGGTTGGGGGTTGCCTTGGATAGAAACAACAATTTCCGATCGCTCGGGGTCAAACCATAGGTCATTTGCATTGGGAATACAACGCAAAATAGCCAACTTTACGACCTTGTAACCAGGGCGCATTTGTCCCTGTCGATTGACCGAAGCGATCGCTTCTTTCTGAAACCAAGTATGGAGATCGGCGATTCTAATCCGTTCTTCAAAGCAGTCATAGAAGGCATCCCAACGGCGGGCGGGGCTGGTGTGGGTAGTGGCTTTGGGGTCGCGTTGGTTGGAGGGTAGCCAAGCTCGACCTGCTCCGTAGTAGGCGATGATGGGTAGCCAAATTTTTTCGCCTTCTTCAACCTGTTGAAATAAAGTGGAGATAATTTCTAGAGCTTGTTTGGCTGTGTTGGAGGTTCTAGAGCCGTTAGTTTTGATTTGTCTGAGCCATTGGACTGGCTGACTGTTAATCGTGCCGATCGCTTTAATCTGGACGGGTTTTCGTTCTATAAATTGGGTGATGGTGTCGGATTCGATCGCTTCTAAGCGAATTTCTGAGGGAAGAATGTTACGGCGGCTATTGTTGAGGGTTGTGTCGGGGGAGTTGACCAGCCAAATTCCAGCCGCGATCGCCAAAGCATCGAGGATCGTCGTTTTACCTGTGCCATTGTCCCCAACTAGCAAGGTAAATTGGGGATGCAAGTCAAGGGTATAGTCTGAAAATTTCTTGAAGTTTGCGATTTCTACTCGGTCAATTCTCATGCTAATGTCCCACTGTCGATCGGTATTCAGCTTGTAATTTGTAGCATAGAAATCATCGTAGTACGACACCAACAGCTTTAATTATAGGATATCTATATGTCTCACAAAAAAGAACGATCGGACTAGAAACTAAGAGAGCGATCCTCTTCGAGGGCAACGCTTACGCACGCTCATTGAAAAGCGATCGACCCACTGGTAATTTTGAAGTATTGGGTATTGAGTATTGCGATCGCTAGCAACCTTAACTGATTACGCCTCAATCTTTCACCGCTACATTAGATCGAGCTGACAATTTTGGGCCCGAGAAGGAAACACTAGGTAGGGTTTTTTTTCTGGGCTGTGGAAATTACACTTGTATCACAATAGGATTACTTTTATCTGCTTGTTATGGAAATAGATCGTGTGCCATTTCTGAATCGCCTCCGGCGCACAATGTCCTCTGCGGAAGCTTGGGGGTTTAGTGTGGTTGGATATCTGATGTGGTTTACCTTAGCGCCGTCGATGCAAGCAGAAATTGGCTCGGCATCGCTGTTGGTCTGGATTCCTGGTGTGATCGTCGGAATTCTGTTTAACCTTCAAGTTCAGAGTTTGGGTGAGAAATATCCAGATATATCTGGGGGAACACCCAATTACATCACGCGACTGCTCGATCGTTACCCTGCCCTTTCCCGCTACTTGGGGATTGCCTACTTCTTGGGGTGGGTTTCCTTTCCGGCCATTAATGCGATCGTCATCACAGATTTGATCCAATTCCATTTAGAACCGATGGGGCTGAATATTCCAGAAAAAGTGTTTGAGATCGGTTTTACTGCGATCGCTTACTTTTTAGCATTCAGTGGCACCCGCGCCGTCGCCATTCTGCACCTCTTTTTTGTCTTTCCTTCGATCGGCTTTTTACTCCTCTTCTGCGTTCAGGGTTTAGGCTGGCTTGCCTTTGCGCCCCAAAGCCCCGGACTCTTGCCCAGCAGCATTGATGCCATCAGTGTCCAGGACTGGCTGAAATGGTACTTGTTTGCCGCTTATAGCTTCTATGGCTGTGACACAGCTTCATCCTTTGTAGCAGACAGTCTCCACCCAAAAGACACCCTCAAGGCCCTGTCTTGGGTTGCCTGGTTCATGCCTCTGGTGTTTGTCGGTGGCACTTTAGTGTTGGTGCAGTTGGCAACCGCTTCCGGTTTAGAAGGCAATTTGTACGGCAATTTCTTGGTGGCTGCCAAGCCTTTCTGGGGAGACGCTGCCCCTGTCATAGTCACTTTGCTGGTTGCTGCTAGCTGTTTGTTGGGATCTGCGACTAGCGTTTGCAATACGCCCCGCATCCTTTTCCAACTCGCGCAGGATGGGCTGTTGTCTCCAGTGTTTGGTGCAGTGTCCCGTCGGGGTTCCCTAGAACCCGCCCTGCTGCTAACCTTTATCTGTAGTTTAGGATTTTTAGTCTGGGGCAACACCACTCGAATTGTCGTGGTGTCAGGGGTGAGTTTTTTCATTTCTATCATGGGGTTCCACTTGGGGCTGTGGATGCAGCGCAACGATCCAGTCGTGCGTTGGGGGCGACTATCCTTAGCATTACTGGTGGTGGAGTTCATTTCCCTGGTGGTGGGTGGTGTTGCCTGGGGATGGATGAATTTTGGTCTCGGATTGCTGTTGCCGTTAGTAGTGATCGCGATCGACGCGGCAATTCGGCGGATTCCTTGGGCACCTTTACACTTACCGTGGTGGGATCGACTCCATGCCAAGCCAGTAACTCCTCCTAAAAACGAAGATTTTATAGTGTTTCAGGTTGCAATGTTGATCGCGCTGATTTGTGGTACAGCGACAATCAGTTGGCTGATCAGATCCTGGCTGCGGTTAGAAGCCGGAACCAAAAATCCCTATCTGCTGATTATTGTGTTGATGACGCTGGCATTTGTGGGGGTGGCAATTGCTTGCTGGACAAGTCTGCCCCAGGTTGCTGCGATCGAAGAACTAGCAATCTCCTCGACGGCACAAGCTAAAGAACTGGAGACGACGCTCAACGAACTGCAAAAAGCTCAGATGCAAGTTATCCAAAGCGAAAAAATGTCTAGCTTGGGACAATTGGTTGCGGGAATTGCCCATGAAATCAATAACCCGGTCAACTTCATCCACGGTAATCTCACCCACCTGGACGAATACACCCAAGATCTGCTGCGGATGATCGAACTCTATCAACAGCGGCATCCCAGCAACGATCCAGACGTGCAAGCAATGGCAGAGGAAATTGATTTGGAATTCCTCACAGAAGATATCCAAAAGATGATCTCATCTATGAAGGTAGGCACCGATCGAATTCGCAGTATTGTTCTCTCGTTGCGAAACTTTTCTCGTATGGATGAAGCAGACTTCAAAGATGTTGATATTCATGAGGGAATTGAAAGTACATTGCTGATTTTGCAACACCGGCTCAAAGATCAACCAGAGTGTCCAGGTGTGGTAGTAATCAAAGACTATGGCACTTTGCCGAAGGTGGAATGTTTCCCCGGACAACTCAATCAGGTATTCATGAATATTTTGGTCAATGCCCTGGATGCCCTAGATGAGATGAATACCAAACGCTCCTATCAGGAGCTTAAAGATACCCCAAACCAGATTACGATTCGGACTTCTGCGATCGACAATCAATGGGTGGAGGTGGCGATCGCTGATAACGGAATCGGTATGCCAGACCCAGTGAAGCAGCGCATTTTTGACCCCTTTTTCACCACCAAACCCATCGGGAAAGGTACGGGTTTGGGGATGTCGATTAGTTATCAAATCATTACTGAAAAACATCGCGGTAAAATCAAGTGTTTTTCTGAACTTGGATCTGGCACTGAGTTTCTGATTCAGATCCCGATTCGGCAATCGATTATTTCATCATTCCAGATTGCTGCTGAATTTTAACCAATTCGCGTTTTGTGCAGCCCTCAAACAAGTTGAGGCATCACAATTATTAATTAATAGATATGGGTATCAATATGTGGCTCGATACTCACATCCGATCGACCAAATTCATTTTCAACATAACCGATCGCTGGGAATTATCGACAAACTGTTTGCCACATTCCTGACAGCGATAGCACTGCTTCCCCCGTCGATAACCGTTTTTGGACAACTGCTCAGATTGACAATGAGGACATTTCATTACTTTCATTACATCGCTCAACCTACCTTCCCCCACATATGGCTCTAAATACGACACCAACAAATCCTCAATCTGCTGTACCAGTTGTTGGCGGTGCTGTCGATCCCGGTTGCGAAGTGCCGACAGAATGACAGCATTACTGCTGTGAACGCAAACCTCCGCTAACAGGCTGCATTGCGCCTCCCCCAAGCTGGGATTTCTTTGCTTCAAAAGACTCGCCATAAAGTCGATCGCTTCCTGGGTCATACTTTCATCGATCGACTGGAAAATCTCGCGTGCTATATAAAACTGCACGAACAGCACCCGCGATACTGGCTGTTCAAACATCTCAGCAGCAGTGAAAAGGGCAATGTTAGGGAGCCTAATCTTTCAAGGTAGACAGTGAAGATGCCTTCAGCGTCATCCCAAGCCAATAGCTTAAGCAGTCAAATTGAGAAGAAAATACGGTAATAGCATACCTACGTGCCAAAGTGGATAAGTGCTGCGCGGAGCGCGATGAACCACACCGCAAGCGTGGAAAATAAATAGAGGTAGAACCGAAGGATGATGAGATTGAACGTGCAATGGACAGCACTGTGCAATGCGCGAAACACAACGAATACCCAGGCGGCGTTTACATACACTGCATCCACCTGCTTTGTGATGAACAGATATAGGACAAGCGCATAAAAAATTATCGGAATCTCGAACAGGTTTTTTAGATTATCTGATGGATTGGATACGCTTGCTGGCGAAATTTGTGCCAGTGCGCCCGGGACAGCAAAATCTTTTTGGCTGAGCTTTTTACTGGTGATAAAACTAATCCGGCGGATGTACATATACACCCAGACTAAGAGTGTTATAAACACTGTTGCAAAGAAGGGACTGAAGATTGCATCTTGCGTCATTTATACCTCTCAAATTTGATTTTTGTGATAGTTGCTGGACGATAAAGTGCGCGATAGGTGATGTACAAGGCTGGAAGAAACATAGAGCAACGTAAATCCAATCAGAGGATGCAGTATTTCTAGGTGAAGAGGACTCTTGAGATGAATGCTGGCAAATTGCAGTCCCAGCAGCACCGGTAGACTTGCGGCGAGATGCCGTATTCTGCGCGAGAAGGGAGCTATCAACGCCCATCCCAGCAATACTAATGACAGTCCGCCATAACCTCGCACTAGCCAAACATGAATATTCCACCATCCAGGATTGTTGAAGTAGGCAACTCCAACTGTTAATAACTGAGAAATCAAGCAGAGATTAAAGATGATTGAAGTCGTGTAAAAGCCGATCGCCATCCAACGTGCAGGAGCGCGATCGATTTCCAAAGCTGTTGTCATGTCAAGTTGTTTTTGAGACTATAAGGGTAATATAATTTGAGTATTGCAATGCTTCTAGACCTCGATCGGGTACTCTTTTTGCCACCATGACCATGAAAAGTCCCTTACAGCTTTTATTTGAAGCGATCGACCAGGTGAAGGACGAACAAGATTTGCGATCGCAAGTCGTGCCCAAAATCGGCGAGTATTTTGCAGCTAAGCGATCGGGAATCTTCTTTTTCGATCGACTTCCCTCACTAGATAGCAATCTTCAGAAAACTTTGAAAGTTGCGCTATCGATCGAACACAATCCTCTGGCGCGTTATTTAGTGGAGCGTCACGCTCCCGTGCACGAAGCATTGGTGACATCACCCAAGGTTTGGACAATGATTTGTCCCCGCCCCGATCATTGGCACGTCATGGCGGGCCCGATCGTCAATCGCGGTCAATTAGCGGGTGTAGTGGGTTGTACCCGCGAACAGTCAATGTTTGCCTTCGATACACAAAATTTAGCCGATTTGAGTGCGATCTGTTTGCATTTGTCTGTTTGGGCTGCAACAGTGCGATTTCAACACCAACCTTTCAAGAGCGATCGATTAACGTCTCGTGAATTGGAAATTGCCGAATTGGTTGCTTTAGGACGAACAAACGCACAAATCGGGAAGGAAATTTGGATTACTGAGAATTCGGTGAAACAAGCTTTGAAACGAATGTTTCGCAAGCTTGAGGTTTCGTCTCGTGCCGAAATGGTGGCACAGCTTTCGGCTACAAAATACCATTTGTCAAGTGTCAAAAAGAATGCACTTTTGGCAGAACAATAACGCTAGAAACTAAAAGAGCGATCCTCTTCGAGGGCTTCGCTAACGCACCGAATGGAAGGCTGTCATTGCACATCTTCCTCCGCAATCCCAGCATCCTTGAGAATACTTCTTAAGGTTCCAGTAGGTAAGTCTCTATTGCTATGCACAGGAATAGAGAGAATAACTGCAACCTCCTATTTCGCGTAGATATGATGGCTACCAGTGATTCTTTTTAGCTCCCAACCATATCGCTCAACGATTTTGCAGAGTGCTTTGCCAGAAACAGATTTCATAGAGATAACTCAATTAACTGTTTATCGGGTGCAAGTTCATTTTGTTGGCTGGCGACTTCAAGCCAACCCTGAACAGCATCTTCAAGCATCTCTAACAACTACTGTTCATAACTCTCTCCCCATGTGTGACAACCTGGAAGTGCTGGAACCGAGCCGCACCATACGCCATCTTCTTGCCAGATAATCGCTTTAATCTTCATGAGCAATCTCTAATAGCTATATATCCGATCAATATGAATATGATACCAGAAATCACTTGTTGAAACGCTCCATTACACCACCCAACGAAGCAGCCACATTGTAACCAATACGAATGCCAAAAAGTCGAGCATACGGATGCTTTGCCATCAGACTACCTGCGGCTTTTAGCCCAGTTTTATCAACTTCGTAGTCACCTGTTTCTATATCAATGATGACCATCTTGCCAATATTCTCTTCTAATTCAATTTTTTGGCGGATGGTGCTCTCATACAAATGTTTCGCACGACGAGCGACTTCTTCACGACTCAAAAGGATTGTTTGCATACATTCCCTCTTTTTTGTAACTTTTGATCCTGTTATGGATATGATAGCTCACTTACACTCCTACATAACGCTGACCGAGTAGGCACGAATTGCCCCATCTACTGTCGCAATAGTCAGACCATTCTCTCAAGCTTAACAGATAAGCATTCTGTCAAATGGATCGCGATGTAATGGTGGCAGTTTAGCCAGTTGAGCTACGCTACTTTCATCAAGAGAAAGACTGACTATTTGATGAAGATCGCGCTGTTTGGGTAAATATGTTTCGGGATGCTCCGGCAGAGGTAACTTACCCAACTGGTACTTGACAATTGCTTCCCAGACTGAAACTGCACTCAAATATACCTCATTATCTGGATCGCGAATTGCATCTCGAACATCTGTTGATAACTGTCACCACTGATGAAGCATAAAAAGATGTGCGTATCTACCAGAATATTCATTTACCTTCAAATGCACTGAGGATATCTTCCGACAAAGGAGCGTCGAAATCATCTGGAACGGTAAACTCGCCTGCACACAAACCGAATGGTCGCAATTGCTTGCTGCTAGAAATAGGTCTTAGTTCGGCGATCGGCTTATCTGCAAGCAGGATAACAAAAGTTGCACCTGCTTCCACTTGACGCAGATACTTTGAAGGATCGCGCTGAATTTCGTCAACTGTCACGTTCAACATAAAAATGCCTCAGTATAAAGCTCACTCAATTGTATAGTCCTGGACGCATCAGGGCCCAGAAACCGGGTTTTTTACTAAAAGACCGGTTCCAGCCCGCAGATTCGGTAAAAAACCCGGTTTCTCAACGTGATACTCAGCCATTGCGGAGGCGGGTTTACTCGTAGAGCTTAGGCTGTGGCATGACGTTCGTGTTCAGCGGCGGTGAGTAACTACTGCGTCACAACAAATATCTCCAAACTGTCCGCTGCAACATGGTTGTTATGTACTGATATTACTGACGCTTTCATTAATTTCATGGATTGCAGTCTTCAACACTTGGAGACAGATTTTTGCAGTGTCCTGTCGAGGGTTAAAGCCCGATCTCATCTGATCGAAAGGATGAATATAGTTTCTGAATTCCCTCAGAGAATGGCTAAACTTCTCGGTATCATGTTGAATTAGATTTATATCTCTTGCAACATCAATAAAACTATTCAGCGACCAGTCCGGGAACTTCTTTACCTTTCCCGAAGTGTCCTTGGGGGCTTTTTTGGAGGTATTAAATTGCTGTGGATGCTTTTTTGCCAAGCCCAAGAGAATTCCTTCAAGTGTGCTGCCAGCCAATAAGATGACTGATAAATATGCACCGGCCGAAAAGCACTGTTCAATTTCCTTGATCCTTTGCTGAAGAATATCTGACAAATCACTTTCAAGACCGATTTCCGCAATCGAAATATTAGAGAACTCTCTCTTCAAGAATTCATCTTCTGTTGGAGTTGCCGTTTCATCGATTTCGATTTTCTCAAGCTTAGCAAAACCTATATTAGCGCCATCACGAACTACCTTCCATTGGTCAAAGGCGATATATTGGTTGAATTCTGCAATATGCTTGTCTAGTTCGAGAGTCCGATTGATAAAATTTACTGGTGAAAGAACACTTTTTATACATTCATCAAGTTCGGGCTTGCCATTAAGCTGGCGGAGACGCTCATCAGTGAATATCCAGCGAGACGGAAAACCTTGACGGTAAGAATCACTGAACCCTAACGCGTTAAAAAATTCAACGAGTTGCGGCCCTGAGCGATACTCAGTTTCTTCATTGATTAGGTTCCTAAGCTTCTCAAGTGATTTTGGATTTAGGATCATTGACTTATTGCATATCTAGCAAAGTACATAACTATCAATTATACCGAAGTTGCGGTCTAACACTCCGATCGCCCTCATTTACCGCCTGCCCATTTTATTTCTCAAACCCAACTCCAGATTGATTGAGAGCCAAAGTTTCCCTGATTTGTCTATCAATAAAAATAGAAAACCCCCAAACTCTATCTTTCTAAGATTTTGGGGGTTTTCTTCCTAAATCTCGTTCAAATCACAACTTGCTCGGCTCGATCGCCGGAGCGCGCAGAGCCACCGTTTTATCAGCAGCCTTAGCCACCAGAGACGGTACAGAAGCCCGCAACTTTGCAGTCAACTGTGAAGTAGTCGCATCGTAAACCTGAGTCAGCATCTTTGGATACAACCCAATGCCAATAATCGGCACTAACAGAGCCGCAATAATAAACACTTCTCGCGGTTCCGCATCCACCAACTCTTCGTGTTCCACCAATTGCTTGTTTTCTGGGCCGTAGAAGATTTCTCGCAGCATTGACAGCAGGTAAATCGGAGTCAAAATTACCCCGACAGCCGCTAGAAATACCACGCAAACCTTAAATACCGGATTGTAAGCATCGCTGGTTGCAAAACCTACAAACACCATCAATTCTGCTACAAAACCGCTCATTCCCGGCAAAGCCAAGGAAGCCATAGAACAAGCAGTCCACATCGCGAAAACCTTACGCATTTTCTTGCCGACACCGCCCATTTCGTCGAGCATGAGGGTGTGGGTGCGATCGTAAGTGCAACCTACCATGAAGAACAAACTCGCCCCGATTAAACCGTGGGAAACCATTTGCAGCATTGCACCGCTAGTTCCCAAATCGGTAAACGAAGCTATCCCAATCAGCACAAAGCCCATGTGCGAAATCGAAGAATAAGCAATTTTTCGCTTCAAGTTGCGCTGAGCAAAAGAAGTTAAGGCGGCGTAAACAATGTTTACCACACCCAAAATTACTAACAGCGGTGCGAAAGTAGCGTGAGCATCGGGGAGCATTCCCGCATTCATCCGCAGCAAAGCGTAGCCGCCCATTTTTAGCAGAATTCCTGCTAGCAACATATGGGCGGGTGCGGTGGCTTCGCCGTGAGCGTCAGGGAGCCAAGTGTGGAGGGGAAAAATTGGCAGTTTGACGCCGTAGGCTATTAAGAAACCTGCGTACAGGAGCAATTCTATATTGGGGGCGAAGTCTTTAAGCGCGATCGCCCGCATATCGAAAGTCACCGTATCGCCGTAAAACGCCATCGTCAGCGCGCCCACCAAAATAAACAGCGAACCGCCTGCGGTGTAAAGGATAAACTTAGTTGCTGCGTAGAGGCGCTTCTTGCCGCCCCAGATGGACAAAATTAGGTAAATGGGGACTAATTCCAGTTCCCAAACTAGGAAAAACAGCAACATATCCTGTACGGCAAAAACTGCGATTTGTCCGCCGTACATGATCAGCATCAAAAAGTAAAAAAGCTTAGGTTTAAATGTGACAGGCCAAGCTGCTAAAGTAGCCAGCGTAGTAATAAAACCAGTCAGCAAAATCAGCGGCATCGACAAACCGTCAGCACCCACCGACCAATTTAAATCGAGTTGCTGTACCCAAGTATAGCTTTCTACCAGTTGCAAATCTGGATTGCTGAAGTCGTAATGAGTGCAAAAAGCGTAAACAAGCAGAGCAAAATCGATCAAACCTACAATTAGTGCATACCAGCGCACCGTCTTGCCATCCTTGTCGGGAATCAAAGGAATCAGCAAGGACGCAGCAATGGGAAACAGAATTGTTGTTGTTAACCAGGGGAAATTAGCTGTATCCATTGCGTTTTAAAATTAGCCATCAACTATTAGGTTTAAACATATTTTAACCGTTTTCCTATAAATTTTATACTTTCTTTATACGAAACATTTGTTTTTGCTATATTTGCGACAATTTGTGCGATCGCCAAAAATGAGTTTCATTCAAAATTTATTTCTATTGGCTAATTGTCAATTGTGAGTTATTGAGCTAATAGCATTTCTTAAAATATCTCTTGGTGGGGATACGGCAATCCCTCCGCTTCGCTTCGCCCAAGGCGTCTCAACAATCGCCTGAAAACCTTTGTATCTCTCGTCGATCTCCGAGGCCAGATCCCCCCTAGCCCCCCTTAAAAAGGGGGGGACAAGAATCTGCTCAAAGTCCCCCTTCTTAAGGGGGATTTAGGGGGATCAGACTTCGGCAGTAAAGGAGAAAGACAAAAGGTTTCAGGCGATTGTTGAGACCAATAGGCATTGCCATTTCCCTACAGATTTAACTGACTCCAGAAACGATCGCAAAACCCAGAACTGCGACAAACACGATCAGGGCGTAAAATTGAGCGCGACCGCTTTCAAAGTATTTCAAACCTTCGCCTGTTACCAGAGTCAGAAACCCTGTCAAGTTGACAATACCATCGACAACTCGCAAATCCACTTCCATGACTTGTCGCGCTAAACGGCGGCTGCCTTTGACAAAGAGAACTTCGTTGATATCGTCGAGATACCACTTGTTGAGGGAGAACTCGTAAAGCGGTTTGATTTTTGCAGCTACCGCACTCGGGTCAATTTTCCGGCTCAAATACATCAGAGAAGCCAAAGTAATGCCAAGCAAAGCAATACCTACAGAGCTCCCGCCCATGATGAGGAATTCCGTCAAATCAAACTCAGCGGCGTGTTGCAAAACTTCTTCTAGAGATTCCCCCGGCGCGTGCACAAACTGCTCGAAATAATTAGCAAACGGCGTACCGACAAAACCGATAAATACTGAAGGTACAGCCAGCAACACCAACGGCAGAGCCATTGTCAGAGGAGATTCGTGAGGAAAATGGTCGTGTTCGCCGTGACTTTCGCCAGTCGGTGCCAATTCCTTAACATTCATCGCTCCGGGGCCGAAAACCAGATTAGGTTGTAGGAGTCGTTGCTTGATGGCGCTGTCATTGCCTCGGAATTCGCCCTCAAAGGTGCTGAAATACATCCGAAACATATAAAACGCGGTCATGCCCGCAGTCAGCCAACTCACAGCCCAGAGAGCTGGATTAGCGTGAAAAGCTTGGGCGAGGATTTCGTCTTTTGACCAAAAACCTGCAAAGGGCGGAATGCCGCAGATTGCTAAATTGCCGATTAAAAAGCAAGAAGCGGTAATCGGCATATATTTACGCAAGCCCCCCATGACTCTCATGTCTTGAGCCAGAGCTGGGTTGTGGCCGACGACATTTTCCATGCCGTGAATGACTGAACCTGAGCACAGGAACAGCATTGCTTTGAAGTAAGCGTGGGTCATTAAGTGGAACAGTCCGGCACTGTAGGCGCCGACGCCCATTGCCATGACCATGTAGCCCAATTGGGAGATGGTGGAGTAGGCTAAGCCTTTTTTGATGTCATTTTGGGTAATTGCGATCGAAGCACCCATAAATGCCGTAAAACAGCCGGTGCAGGCGATCAAATTCATGACAGCCGGCAGCCCTTCAAACACTGGGTACATCCGAGCGATCAGGAATACGCCGGCGGCTACCATCGTGGCCGCGTGAATCAGGGCCGAAATCGGTGTGGGGCCTTCCATTGCGTCTGGGAGCCAGACGTGGAGGGGGAATTGAGCGGATTTGGCGGCTGGGCCCAAAAAGATCAAAACTCCGAAGATTGTCGCTAGAGTCGCCGAAAGGGCGCCGGATTCGACTAGAGAGTGGAGGCGTTCGCCCATCACCTCAAATTCAAAGCTGCCGGTTGCCCAGTAAATGCCGAGGATGCCTAGCAGCAAGCCGAAGTCGCCGACGCGGTTGGTGACGAAGGCTTTTTGGCAAGCATCAGCAGCGGGTTTGCGATCGTACCAAAAGCCTACTAGCAGGTATGAACACATACCTACGAGTTCCCAGAAAATGTAAACCTGAATGATGTTGGGGCTGAGGACTAGACCTAACATTGAGGCGCTGAAGATGCTCAGGTAGGCGTAAAATCGCACGTACCCGTCATCGTGTGCCATGTACCCGTCGGTGTAAATCATCACCAAAAAGGCGACCGTGGTGACGATCGCCAGCATTACCGCCGTCAGGGGGTCGATGATATAGCCCATTTTTAGCGAGAAGTCGCCAGCAGAGGCCCACTCAATATTGCGGGTGTAGGGTGCGTGGCCCTGTAGTTGACTCCACAGCAATGCGAAAGATAGTACCATTGACCCTCCCAGCGTGGAGACGATGAAGATCGCATTCGCTTGTCGGAGTTTGTTGGTTGCCTGGTTAAAGGTGATTAAGCCTAAACCTACTAGCATTGCGCCTGCCAGCGGCAGGACTGGAATCAGCCAAGCGTATTGATAAAGCAGTTCCATGACTGATAGGTTGTTTAAAGTTTCTACTAGATATTGCCAAAACTGTAAACAATTGTGACACACGCCTGCGCCACTGGGCAAAAATACTCGCTCCAATTTTTCAGTATTGCCGATCGACAACCCTTGAGAACTGCTTTATTTTTTCCCGATCGATCTTGTTCGCTTTCAATCTATTCCTAAAGATAGATTGACAAATCAATACACTTTTAGAGCTGATCGACTCAAGAAACCGGGTTTTTATCGATATCAGGCGATATACGCCGTATTTTCGTAAAAAAACTCGGTTTCTGCCTCTACTGAGGTGCCGTCGGATGGCCGATCGAAATAAATGGGGAATTCCAAATACTTTCTACCGCGCGGGCCAAATGTCTGGGAATCCTTACCTGTTAACTGCTTGCTGCGGTTGCAGGCGTTGAGTTTGGGAAGAATTCACAGTGGCTAGCATCCAAGAATCGAGAGTCCGCCGCAGTTCCTCGCGTCCTTGATAATGTTCAAATCTAAATTGAGCTCGATCGCCCTCAAACAAAATCAGCGTCGGCAGACTTGTCAGCCGATAAGTATTTGCTAACTTCAAACTTTGGTCGGCATTCACCCCTAGGAGCTTGACTTTTCCTGCCCACTGTGCATCAAAAGTCTTAAGCGTAGGGTCGATCGCGCGGCACAAACCGCACCAAGGTGCCCAAAAGTGAACTAAAACGGGGGTAGAGGCTTGAAATACCTCTTGTGCAAAAGTGCGTTCGCTAACCGACAACACCATGATCCCTCAAAATTTAATAATTTTTTTTCAATCCTAGGGATCATGCTACCAGTATATGTTCCCCGTGACACGCATCAAAAAAGGATGAATTTTCCACAACAGGCCCGTAAAAATAACTACACCTACGTAGGAAGGACGCATAAACTCAAGCAAATCAAGGGTTTGACGCTTTTGCAGGATGGCCAAAAATGGAATAATTGAGGTTTGAGATTTGATGGTTTCAAAGGATTCGCCAAAACGCGCCCGCAGCCGCTGGTCGCCGTGCCACACTCCGAACAGGTGGTGAAGTACCAAACCGATGGAAGTGACGAGGGTAAAGCTAGTGCCAATCCACAGGGTGTGGGCCACGCACCAAATCACCTGTCCCACCATTTGCGGGTGACGGGTGATGCGGATGATCCCGGCTTCGTAGAGGTGAACTTCCGGCTTTTGGACGGCGGCAATTTCTAAGAGGTTGAAGGTTGCGGGGTACAGAAACAGAAAGGAAATTGCTGAAAGTATCCAAACTGCGGGTTTAACTCCGGGCACTCCCTGTACTTGCCAAAGCTGCACGCCGTCGTAGCGGTGGTTGAAAAAATAGACAATCAGAATTACCGCCAGCGGCAAACTGACAAGGGCAAACAAAACCCGGTAAAGTCTAGCCCCCATCAGCTTTTCACCTGTTGGCCGGAGGGCTGCTAAACCGCTGTGGGCGATCGCAAAACCGAATAAAAGTCCCAGAATAACTAAGTGGGAGTCAAGCGCTAAGTCGATCGTCATTGCAAATATTAAGAAAAGTTATTGATTCGTGGCCAAGTTGTGTCACAAAGTATCTATAGGAGCATTCAGCGGTTATCAGTCAGTTAACTGTTCACTGTTCGCTGTTTGCTGTTGACTGTTCGCTGTTGACTGTTCGCTGTTTGCTGTTATGACAACTGACAACCGTCAACTGACAACTGACAACTAAGAGGGCGGGCACGGGGGCACCGCCCCTACCAACTGACAACCGACAACTGACAACTGACAACTGACAACTGACAACTGACAACTGACAATTTAGATATATGTCTGACCTTCCTTTCACTTTAGACCAGTTACGTATTCTCAAGGCGATCGCCTCCGAAGGAAGCTTCAAACGCGCCGCCGACAGCCTCTACGTATCCCAGCCCGCAGTTAGCTTGCAGGTGCAAAACCTAGAGAGACAGTTGGACGTGCCGCTGTTTGACAGGGGGGGGCGCAGGGCTCAACTCACCGAAGCCGGACACCTGCTGCTGAGTTACGGCGAGAAAATTTTATCGCTTTGTCAAGAAACTTGTCGAGCTCTCGAAGACTTGCAAAATCTCCAAGGCGGTACTTTGATAGTCGGCGCTTCTCAAACAACCGGGACATATTTGCTACCCAGGATGATCGGGATGTTCCGCCAAAAGTACCCGGATGTAGCGGTACAACTTCACGTTCACTCTACCCGCCGCACCGCGTGGAGTGTGGCCAACGGGCAAATCGATTTAGCAATTGTGGGCGGAGAAATTCCTACCGAACTTGTAGAAGCTTTAGAAATTGTGCCTTACGCAGAAGACGAACTGGCTCTGATTCTGCCTCCGTCTCACCCGATGGTACAACAAGAAAGTATCCAAAAAGAAGACCTTTATAAATTGCAGTTTATTTCCCTAGACTCGCAGTCTACTATCCGCAAAGTAATCGATCAGGTACTGACTCGCTGCGGCATTGACACGCGCCGCTTGAAAATAGAAATGGAGCTCAATTCGATCGAAGCTATTAAAAATGCGGTTCAGTCGGGGCTAGGTGCTGCTTTTGTGTCGGTTTCGGCGATCGAAAAAGAGTTGCTGATGGGCGTTTTGCACAAATCTAAAATGGATGAAGTTTTGGTAACTCGGATTTTGTCGCTGATTTGCAACCCCAACCGCTACCGTTCTAAAGCGGCAGAGGCTTTCAGCAATGAAATTCTGCCCCTGTTTGCTACTTATTCCACCATCCAGGAGAAAAAAGCAGCTCCGGCGATCGATTTACCTCTGATAGAAATAGTAACTCCCAATGCAGCGGAAAATTAATCTTTGAGGTCGTTGGCAGGCGCGCAGTTCGCTGTTAGTTTAGAGATTAAAATATGGTTTGATCGCCCCTGGAAAAATTTGCTAATTGATCGTGGGTCATCGGTAATGGTAATCGGTAAGTTGTTTTGCATTTAAATTGGATGTTCGGAACTGGCTCGGGAAGTGCCGATTCCACAATATCTTGATTGATTTTTGATGCACAATTAAAACGTAGAACAGCTTAATGGGTAATCGGCTTGTTTGATGCAACAAGCTAATACCAAAACTAGCTAAAGAGGGTAAAATAAAGTGGAACTTGCATAAAAAGAAAGTTTAACAGCACATAATTAGGAATTAAACCATTAGCAACTAGCAAATCCCAACCCTCTATTAGCAATCCCAATTACCAATTACCAATTACCAATTCCCAATTCCCAATTACCAATTCCCAATTAGCAAACCAAAATGGAAGTTTACTGCACCCGCCCGGGCTGCCCGCGCCCTCAAAACAATTTTGCAGACCTCGATGACAGTTCCCTGCTAAAAACGGTGCAGCAAAAGTTTTGCACGACTTGCGGGATGCCCCTAATTTTGAGCGGCCGCTATTTGCCCGCGAGGTTGTTGGGTCAAGGCGGTTTTGGGGCGGCATTTTTGGCTAGAGACCGCTACACTCCGGCGATGCGGCAGTGCGTGGCTAAACTTTTGCAGCCGTCGGCAAATATGACTCCGGCACAGCTAAGAATCGCTCATACTCTGTTTGAACGGGAAGCGGCGGTGCTGGAAGAACTGGGAAACGAACATTCGCAAATTCCGAGTTTGCTGGCGTTTTTTGAGCTGACTGTTCCGAGTTTGCAAGGGGGGAACAACGATCAGTTTTTCTATTTGGTTCAAGAATTTATTGACGGTGAAAATTTGGAGGAGGAACTTGCTGCTAAGGGTAAGTTTTCGGAGGCCCAAACGCTGGAGGTGCTGCGAGAAATCTTGAAGGTTCTCGATTTTGTGCACTCTCGCGGTTCGATTCACCGAGATATTAAACCTGCTAATATTATGCGGGCTAAAAATAGTCGGCTTTATTTATTAGATTTTGGGGCTGTCAAACAGGTGACGCAAACTGCGGGCAGTTCTAAGGCTTCTACTGGTATTTATTCTTTGGGTTACGCTCCGCCAGAACAGATGAGCGGGCAAGAAGTTTATCCGGCAACGGATTTTTATGCTTTGGCTGTGACTTGCATTACTTTGTTGAGCGGTTTGCAGCCGACGGAGTTGTTTGATAGTTATCAAAATCAGTGGAATTGGCATTCTAAGGTGCAGGTAAGCCCGCGTTTGGCTGAAGTTCTCGATCGAATGTTGTTGCCGGCTCCGAGCCAGCGCTTTCAATCTGCTGCCGAGGTGGAAGCGGCTCTGAAATACAATTCTCAACAGCCTACGGTGGTCGTGCAGCCGCCTGCTGTGCAGACTCCGCCCCCCCTACCTCCTGTGCAGCTACCACCTCCTCTGCCGCCTCCTGTGCCTGTTGCTGTGACTCCTCCGGGAAGTCTGCAACCTCGGCCGAGAGGGGATTTTTCGATTTGGGAGGTTTTGCGTGGGGCTGCGTTTACGGGTTTTGAGGGGGCGTTGCTGGCGATCGCCCTGACGAGTTGGCTGCCATCTCCTGGCTTGAGTATCGGGTTGCTGGGTGCGATCGTGGGGGGGCTGATTTACGCTCAGTACCGCAGGGCGATCGAACAAACTGAGATACTGATTATTGGTGTTGGTACTCTGGCTGTGCTGTGGTTTTTCCCGGCTTTGCAGAAGGCCGCAACTATGATTTATCCCGGTTCTCCGATCGTTGGCGTGTTGTTTGTGGGATGTTTGGGGGCTTTGGGGGCGATCGCGGCAACAGCCGTATTTCGCTTGATTTATAAGTTGCTTTCTAATGTTTTTTAATCGGAATTGTATTATATAAAGTTCTGTTATGGAGTAATATTAAACGAACCGCGAAGACGCGAAGAGCGCGAAGAAAGAACAGCATCTTCTTCTTTCCCCCCTTGGGGGGGCAGGGGGGACTTCCTTCGAGTCCTTTGCGCCTTCGCGGTTTAATTATTCCGATACAACCGGATATAAATCGATGGAAAATCAGAAGTCGATTAACCCGAATTGGGCGATCGCTTGGGGTCCAAAAGCCCGATCGCACCCTGCAACTTGGGAAACCGCCGGTTTTGCCATAATTGGAGCTGAACCTACCTTCAGCCCTACTCAGCGATTTGTGCTGGTGGGTGACTGTTCCTTCGATCGCACTTTGCTACTCAAACAACAGATTGACAGCGATGGATTGACGGATTTGGCGATCGTCGGGCGGCTGTGGGAACAGTCGGGCCCTCAAACTTTGAGCTTGCTGGAAGGACAGTTTGCGCTGGCTGTGTGGGATTTAGAGGAGAAAACCTTGTGTCTGGGGCGCGATCGCGTCGGAGCCAAAACGCTCTATTACACCCGTGCGGGAAATACTCGCTGGATTGCGCCTCGACTGCGATCGCTCAATCCGTATCACGATCGCACACTCGATTTAGTTGCTTTGCGCGACTATTTGTGCTGTGCCTTTGTACCCGGAGCCCAAACGCTGTGGGAATCGGTGCGAGAATTGCGCCCTGGTAGTTACTTGTATTTACCGGATGTTAAGGCGCAGAGGTACTGGGAACCGCAGGAGCAAATTACGAATGCCGATCGCCCTTTGGAATGGCACAGTCAACAAGTGCGATCGCTCTTGGAACAACTGGTGCAAGAAGGGCTACCAGCCGGGGAACCTGTCGCAGCATACCTTTCGGGTGGCATTGATTCAAGTTGCGTGACTGCGATCGCATCCCGGTTGCACGATCGGCCGGTGCACACTTTTTCGATGCACTTTGGGGCCCAATATCCAAACGAGATTGAATTTGCTAACATCGTCGCAGCACATTGTGGCACCGAGCACCATATTTTAGAAGTTTCGCCCAAGCAAATTTGGGAATTGCTACCGGAAACGCTGGCTGCTATGGACGATCCGGTGGGGGAAGGCTTGACGGTGCCCAATTTGCTGTTGGGGCGATCGGCAAAACAATTTGCAGATGTGGTACTGAATGGGGAAGGTGGCGATCCGTGTTTTGGCGGGCCCAAAAATAAGCCGATGTTGCTGAATAGTTTGTATGGTTCGATTCAGGGTAAACCAGATCCGATCGCAGCTTACTTAACTTCGTTTCAGAAATGCTATGTGGATTTACCGCGCTTGCTGAAACCGGAGGTTTGGGAAAAGGTGAAAAATACGCCTTCGGTGTTTGCACAGGAATTGCAACAGACAGAAACGACTTTTTTGAATCGGTTGATGCGCCTGAATATTGAGTATAAGGGAGCCGATTACATTTTAACTAAGGTGAATAATCTGACGGCTGCTGCGGGGCTAAAAGCTCGATCGCCCCTATTCGATCGGCGGATGGTGGCGCTGAGTTTGCAAATCCCCCCAGAATACAAGCTTTCGGGCGCCCAGGAAAAAGCTGTGCTCAAGGCTGCTGTTGCCGATTTACTCCCAGATGCGATTGTCAACCGTCCGAAAAGCGGGATGGTAATGTCAATGCAGCAGTGGTTTTTGAGGGATTGGCAACGACAAGCGCGATCGTTGCTGTTGAATCGTCATGCGGCGATCGCACCTTACCTCGATCGGGCATTGATTGATGAATGGCTAAACTATCGAGGCGAAGTTTTTCCCCGCTACGGGCTGAAGCTGTGGCTGTTGGTAACACTAGAAATTTGGTTACAGGTAAATCGCCGTTAACTAATATCAAATCCGCCCTTCATCGAAACCATTCATCACTCCCTTCTCTTCCTCTGTGTTCTCTGTGTTCTCTGCGGTTAAATAATTCCGATCCAACTGTAACGGATATTACCATAAATCTCAAAAAAACCGGATCTTTACCAATTTTAAAGACTCAAATGCAATATTTTCGTAAAAAACCCGGTTTCTGCCTAAGTCCTAAAAGTTTTAAAATACGCCGTTAACCAAAACTATCGGAAACAAACACATAGCCGCCGCCATATCCCACAGAATTATCGACTAATATTAAGCCTTCATTGCTCTGCGGATCTCCACTCTGAGCAAGTCCATAATTCACCACGCGCAACAACCGCTGCGGCGTAAAAGATTCCAATTCCACGAAATTGCCGGCATTTAGCCACGCTAGTTCTTCTGCTGTTAAACCTTGCCTCACAGCGTCGGGTAATTGACGAGCGCTTTGTGCCATTGTTTGAGATTGCTGTACAAACATATCGCGGGTTTCCAAGATTTGACGGGGAGAAATGCCTAAATCAAAAATTGTGACAGCTTGATTTGCAAACCAGTTTGGACTGGTTCGTAATTGATGGACTAAACTAACTCCAGCAGGATTCGCATCGTGCAGCGCATAGACTTTTAAATCCGCATTGCGTCGCAGCATTGCGATTACTGTGTCGAAGATGCTTTGGGGATAGCCGCTGATGCTGAGAATGGCGCAGTTGTTCTCAAAATGGACGTTGTTGGCAATCAGGAATTGGGCGGTTTCGTCACTGTCGCAGATGATTGCGCGATCGAAACTGTAGGCGCTAATTTCTGGATCGATGCTGGCGGATAAAGCTTGTTGGCGAGGTGCAGGGAGGAGTTTTTCTAGTGTACCGTTTACTCTTTGCCAGTCTCGCAGCCATTTATCGCTCTGGGCTTGATTGACTAGAAATATTTCACCAGTTATCTGTGGACTATTTTTTTGTGAAATGCCCAGCCAGTAGGAAAATAGTCCTAGGGCGATCGCTGCGATGTATCCTGGGACATAGTTCAGTATCAAGCTTGCTGAAATGCCTGTTACTAAAATAATTATTCCTAAAGTTTGTAAATTTGTGGCATTAATTCTTCTGTTGCGAGCACTTTGCTCGGTAGATTTGCTTTTGGCAAAAAAGCCCCCAATCCAAATAATATTTAAAACTGCCCAGACTATCAAAAATCCCACAGTATCAGAAAAAATATAGCTCATGAATAAACCGCCAACGATTAGAATTATCAAGCTCTGGATCAAATATTCTAAAGTCCACTTCCAGAGGTTAGATGACGTGCGATTTTTTAGCCGTTTATCCATCAAATACAAAAACTGTTTGGGCGTAAAAAATAACATATTTTGGCTGGAGATATCTGCGATCGCATTCTTGAAGAATGGATCGGTAAATGCGATTTTTTGATCGGTGATAGTAGTGGGATCAAATACAAAGGGATGGTTGCAATTCTTACAGCGCCCTGAGTTGGTGGTACGATCGCGCAAATTGTTGTCGGTGTTACACTGGACGCATTTCATTCCCATTTCGGTTACTCCTGATTAATTTAATGGATTTATGTCGTTTACGGTTGTTTCGGAATGATTTAACCGCAGAGGGCGCAGAGGGCACAGAGGAAGAGAAGAGAGAGATGAATAATTCGGTTTAAAAGATTTGCCCGTTTAACAAGATGGAATAGTCTTCTCGCTGTCGAATTAATCGATCGCCCTTAGCATCAATCAACACCTCAGCAGGGCGGGGGCGGTGCAGAAAATGCGACGACATCGCATAACCGTAAGCCCCACTATCCAAAATGGCGATCGCATCTCCAATTTGCAGTTTCGGTAGCCAACAATTGCGCCCCAAATAATCCCGCGAATAAGTCGTGTTGCCGCAAATATCGGTTTCATATCGCGATACATCGCCGGTTTCCCAAGTTGCGATCGCCCGATAGCCTCCGTGTACCGCAGGCACTGATAGATTTGATACAGTGGTATCGACTCCGACTATTTGCCGCTCGCCCAACCACTTCACAGACACAACTTTTGCTAGCAAAATACCGCAACCTGCGATCGCGGATCGTCCCGGTTCAATCACTAACTCGATCGGGCGAGATAGCGCACTCAATCGTTCAGTAATCGCCGTACCAAACTCCCCCCAGTCAAACACCGCACCGCCTCGATAGGGATAGCCAAAACCACCCCCAAAATCGAGAATTCGCCAATCGGGTAACTGTTGGGCGATCGCAATTAGGCGATCGATTACTTGCGTAAAAGCACCAGTGGCATTAGTTCCAGTCCCCCGATAAAAATGCAGTCCAGTGATGCTAAAACCATGCTGCTGCGCGATTTCGTGGGCTTTTTCAAATTCAGCGGGATTGAGTCCGATGCGGCTGTCTCCCGTCAATTCCGGTAAGTTGAGCCGCAGTCCAATTTCGGGACAGATTAATCGCGGTTGACTGCGCGAATATTCGCAAAAATCCTGGAGTTGCGACAGGCTATCGAAGTTGAATCGATCGATCTTCCATTCAATCAGTTGCTGAATATCCGCCCGGTTGAGGTTACTGCCAGTGTAGACAATGCGATCGCCCGTAAAACCCGCTTTCAGTCCTAAAAAAACATCACCGGGCGTATTCGCGTGCAGCCCCCAACCAGTTGGCTGAATCAGTTGCAACAGAGCAATATTGCCGTTGGTGACAGTGGCAAAATGAAACTGAACGTGCGGATAGTCGATCGATCGCGTAATGTGTTCTAGGGTTTGAAAAAGGCGATCGGCTTGATACACGTAAAGCGGCGAACCGTAGGTTGATAACAGTCGCTTGGCGATTGCTTCGGAGCACGGCGGCGAATGTATTTTGGTTTCATTATTTAGCAGAGATTCAATCATAAGGAAGAAGTTCGGCAACGGATTTTGTAGCGGATGTAACGGATGTAACGGAGGTTATATCAAGTCCGATGGATCTGTTCTGATATAATTCCATATCTTGTAGGGACGGGTTCACCAGTATTCTCAAATTCAAAGCCAACAAATTTATAAACCCGCCCCGACCATATCAACAGTCAACTGTCAACAGTCAACTGCCAACAGTCAACTGTCAACTGTCAACTGTTAACCTCCTTCGATATTTCCAAATGCGTTGTCCGATCGCCGGTGGCAACCAAAAAACATGATCCAGCGATCGCCCAACCGGAATTTCGCCTAACACTTCGGTTCGCCATGCTTGCCACATCAGCAGCAACCAGAGATTGTTGCCAATATATCGATCGCGCATGGCAACTCCGAGTTTTCCCGATAACATCGAGTCGGCTAAATGCGGTTGCCAGGATTTTTGCGATCGCAGTACATTCGGATTCAGCCGAGATCCGATCGCACTCCAAAACTCCCGGTAATACCACACCTTCAACGGCACACCCATCCCGCGTTTTTCCCGCCAGACAATTTCCGGTGGCAACCAACGTTCGGAGGCTTTTTTGAGGATGTATTTTTCGCACGCACCTTGCAGTAGCAGCTCGCCAGGGAGTTGAAACGTCCAGTCCGTGAGGTCGGGGTCGCAGAAGGGCGATCGCACCCACAAACCGCAAGCAAAGCCCAATGCGGTGGCCCTCGGCTGGATATTTTGGGCACCTTTGAGCATCAGCGAAGCCCGCCGCAGTTTGGCTAGCAGGGAGGGACAGGTGTCGGTACCGATCGCATCTTGCAGGTAAACGCTTAAATCGTGGGATTGAGTGCGATCGAGCCTCTTTGATAAAAAACTGGGCGTAAAAATTTGTTTTTCATAACCATAAAATCGCTGGAATGTCCGCAAATACTGCTGTTCAAAGGTTTCTTTGCCGGCTGGATGTTCTGCGCTGTAAACTCCGTTAGCAATCAAGGGTTTGTTTGTCCATCCGGCAAATAGCTGATCGCCGTTTTCGCCATTGAATACAACTCGCACGTCTTGCGCCGCCGCCTGTTTGAGCAAAAACAGCGGGGCTGTTGTGCCGTCTCCGTAGGGTGAATCTAGGGCTTTGGCGGTTGGCCCGATCGCGCCCAAGATTGCATCGCCCGTCGCCGCCACTCGGATTAGCGGAATCCCGAAAAAGTCGGCAACCTGTTGCGCGTAGGGCAATTCGGAATAGCTTTCGACACCAAAATCGAGGGCATAGGCGCGGACTTTCAAGCCTGCTTTGACTAGCAGCGCTGTCACTAGGGAAGAATCAATCCCGCCTGATAGCAAAACGCCGACTGGTTCGTCGATCGGCAAATCAGCCACCTGTCGATCGATCGCCTGTTGTAACAGCGTTTGCAATTGTGCGATCGCCTCATCTTCACTCCGCAGTAATTGCGGCGCTTCTTTCCAAGCTGATTTCAGCGATCTCACTTTCGGCTGAGACTGAACATCGGCGATTTCCCAAACGATTTCGGTTCCGGCTGCTACAGATGCAATTTGCTCGATCGCAGTTAACGGCGTTGGTACATAGGAAAAACAAGCATAACTGTGTAGGGCGATCGGACTCACTTCAGGAGAATCAATCAGCGGTAGCAGCAATTGCATTTGAGTCGAAAACCAAATCGTTTTTGCCAACTGCATCCAGTAAAGTGGCACGCGCCCAAACGGATCGCGCCCCAGCCGTAGCTGTCCCGTTTCCACTCCAGCCCAAACATCTCCCGGAAAATCCGTCGGTTGAAATCGCCCGCAAGCATTCAGCGTCACTGTGTCAGCCGCGAGGATTGATGCAGAGGCGATCGCCCATTCTGACAATTTGCCCGATCGGATAAAGTAATTAGGCACTAAACGGCTAAGGGTTTTTGTGAGATCGGCTTGTCCCCAGTAGCCGATGAAATGTGCAGGTTTGCCGATCGCACCCATATCTATTTCACCACGAAAGGTTCACTGCCGATCGCGCGCCCATCCAGAGACATCCGAACCTCCCAGTTTCCCTGCAAGGAAGCAGATCCGAGGTCATAAAAACAGTAAGTATTCCAAACTGATGTATCGATCGTGCGAGTCTGATACTTGTTCTGATGAACAATTTGACCACTCGGATTAGTCCAGTCGCATTGCAGAGACAACCGATTGCCGATCGGAGCATTTTTCAACGTCACCTGGTAGTAGATGCGGGGATTGATTTGACGATTGACTTGACTGAGGCTATCACCACCCTTTTTCGATAGCGAAATCCTGTCTTCTGTTGACGCAACTCCAGCATTTTGCTGCTGTCGATTTTGCCCGAATAGAATGCCGATCGCGATCGCCGAAATCACAACCGCAGTCGAGGCGATCGCAATCCAACGATTCCGTCGCTGCTGTTTTTCCAAGGCCTCGCGGCGGTGCATTTGGGCGATCGCATCTTCCAGAAGTTCATCAGGCAAATTCAACTCCCGTAAAATTTCTCTTACCTGATCAGTCCCCAATTCTAAATCACGCTGGTTTGATAACCTATCGATTTCAGCGACAACCTGTGCTAACTGAACTTGAGTAAGTCGAGTTTCCATAGAGTTTTCCAGTAAAAATCAGATATATAAATCACCCCTCTCTTCTCTTCCTCCGCGCCCTCTGCGCCCTCTGCGGTTAAATTATCCATATTATTCAATAAATAATTTTTAAAGTCAATTCATAAAAATCATAAACTTAACATCATAAAAATCATATTTAGATCAAATCCAAACTAGCAAATTCCTCCACATTCGGAAAATTTAACTTTTCTAAATCTAGTATTTCCTGGTGGCGATTCAACCAAATTGCCTTTAACCCAGAATTTTTAGCACCACAATAATCAGCCTTAAAACTATCGCCAATATGCAACACATCTTCAGCAATATAGTTGTGCTTTTGTAAAGCTGCCGTGAAAATCTTATAATCTGGTTTAGCAGCACCTACTTCGGTAGAAATTGTCACCGATGTGAAATATTCTGCTAAATTTAATGCTTTTAAGACTGCATAAATTCGCGAATCAAAATTCGATACTACGGCTAATTCAATTCCTTGTTGCTGCCACCTATTTAAGGCGGGGAATACATCGGGATAGACAAACCAAGGTTCGGCGGTGGCAAAATGAGCGTAGAGTTCGGCAAAGAAATTTGGAAAGTCTGAGAATTGATGGAAAACGCCTGCTATTTGAAATGCTTTCGCGGAAACTGTCAGCCACCATTCAAATTCTAGCTGGGGAATTTTTGCTGCTTCTATCCCAGGAAATGCCATCGGACTGGCTGTGGCAAAACTTTGGGAAAATGCTGCATTTAACTCTTCGTTAGAAACAGTTATTCCCCAATTGCTGGCTAATTTTCCATATACCTCGCCGACGCTGCCGCGAACGTCAAACAGTGTACCGGCGGCATCTAAAAAAATAATTTTTGTCATTAGTTAGAATGAATTTGAAAAGGAGTAATAGAAGACCGGGCGAATGGAATTCGCGTCTACACAAACAAAACCTGCCTCCGCAGGTTGAAGAATCAGAAGAAGATTGGGCGAATGGAATTAAGTTATTTTTTTCCGTCCGCGGAGGCGGACATCGTTTGTGTAGACGCGAATTCTATTCGCCGTCTTATCTATTACTTTTTAAGTAAATCCTGAATTGGTTTACTAATCCAGTTGAATCCAACTTTTATTTGGTGGTCAAATGTGGGCATCCGATAGAGATAGGCTAGGCGGCGAGCAATGTGTGCTAGTTGTCCGTCGAGTTTGATTCCTAAACCTGTGAGGGTGGCGTTGTCTATTCCTAATGTCATCATTTCTCCTAGCGGCTGGTAGCGGAAAGGTAGTAATGGACGATCGCTCAACGAGGCCCAAATGTTCCAGGCGGTGTAGTCGGCTTGCTGGAATGCTGTTTGAGCGGTGGAGGGGACTTTTTGACCGGTTGCATCGTGACATTCTGCTATGTCTCCCAAGGCAAATATGTCGGGATGGTCGATAATTTGCATCTGCGGATTCACTATTAGTTGACCGCGACGGTTTTGTTTGAGGGGTAGCGATCGCACTGCTTGACTAACTTGAGTTCCTACTGTCCACAATACTATGTCTACGGGGAGAACGTCTAATTGTCCTTTGTACAGTAAGGATATGGTGTCGGATTCGATCGCCTCTACTGATGTTTCTAAGTCGATCCACACTTTGCGTTTTTCTAGTGCTTTGTTGGCGGCTTCGCGGTTGAACTCTGGCGATGTCTGCAGAATTGTGTTGCTTTGTTCGACTAACCGGATGCGGCCTTTGTCTCCGAGTCGATCGGCCAATTTACAAGCTAATTCTACTCCCGAATAACCGGCACCGACGATCGCCACCCGAATTTTGTCGGTATTGCTGGCTTCTAGAAACCGCAGTCTTTCTTCCAAGCCGTAGGCGTCCTTGAGGGTGCGGAACGAATAAGCGTATTCAACGGCTCCTTTTACCATATCTAGAGGGGTTTCGCCGCCTAAAGCTAAAACGAGGCGATCGCACGGAATTTCTGGCCCGTCGCGTAACTCCACTCGCTTCTGGTCTAAGTCGATGCCCGATACAGTGCCTTGACAAAAGCGCACGCCTGTGTTTTCCAATAGTTCGGCAAACGGCGGGGCGATTTCCCAGGTTTGGAGTTCACCGGTGAGGAGTTCGTACAGCAGGGGAACGAACAGGAAGCGATCGCGCCGATCGACTAGGACTATTTCGGGTTTTTCGGCTTTGGAGAAGGGTAACTGACTCAAGCGCAGGGCTGTGTAGAGTCCGCCAAAGCCTCCGCCGAGAATGCAAATCCGGGGTTGTTGTTGAGTCATGGTTTTTGTTTGAGGGCGATCGATAGCAAGGCAACTTCTCTTATTCTAACGAGAGTGGGGAATTGGGGAAGTGGCAGCGGGGGGAGATAGTCTAATGGTGTAATGGGGAGAGAGCATCTGTAAAGTTTGCCACAAAGTATTTTTTGTTACACTGCGAGCTTAAGACTGCGCCAGATCAAAAGTAAAACACAGGTGTTCGGGATGGAGATCGGGGAAGATGGCGATATGGCAATACGGTTTACTTAAGACGATCTCCCTGGCACACCCCTTAAAAAGGGGAGTAGGGGGTGGGACAAGAATGCTCTCAAAGTCCCCCTTCTTAAGGGGGATTTAGGGGGATCTCCGGGGGATAAATATGTTAAGTGAACCGTATTGGGCGATATGGGGAGAATAGTCCGATGGGGAAAGAGGGAGATAGTCTCAAGGGGAGAATCGGAAAAATATTTCCCGAACATCCATGCGTTAAATCCCTTAAATCCGTTATCAAATCCCTTGGCGAACGGCCTTCTGCGTTCTACATAATATCTTTGATTAGCTTTGCCTATTAGCCAGAATAAAATTTTTTGAATGTTAGTCCAAGTAATTTTGTACTATATTAGTTGATAGCGGATTATTGTCCCAATTAAATTCATTTTTTATACAGGCATCTACTCTAACACTTGCCCCCACACTCACAAGTGACCAAATTATGCAAACTTCCTCGAATTCTTCTAAATTTAATAACAGCGATCGCCATAACGAAGACAACTCAGCTTTGTTAAGCAGCGAAGCACGCTATAAAAACTTAGTAGCTAATATTCCCGGTGCTGTCTACCGATGTACCTGCGAGGGTACGGGCGACGGCGGATTCACAACACGGACAATGGCGTTTTTGAGCGAGGCAATTCAAGAAATATCAGGCTATCCATCTTCTGATTTTATCAACGATCGCGTCCGTTCTTTTGCCAGCATTATCCATCCTCAAGACTGCAAAAATGTGGATGCTGCTGTCCAAAAAAGTGTAGCAACACAAACTCCGTACATTCTTGAATACCGTATTGTCCGGGCTGACGGTGAAATTAGCTGGGTTTGCGAAAAAGGCCGATCTGTTGGCGGCGAGGTGGATGAGGCTAGAGGAAAACAAGAGGGACAAGGGAAAATTGAGGGTTTTTTGTCTGCTGCGGATTCGCCGATTTCGCCCGCAAATTTTCAGTCTCGGGTTTTTTATATCGACGGAGTGATTTGGGATATTACGGAGCGCAAACAAGCTGAGGAACAACTGCGAAATACAGAAGATTTTCTGAATGCGGTACTGCAAAATCTGCCGATTAGCGTGTTTATTAAAGATGCTACGGAACAAAAATTTATTTATTGGAATAAAGCCAGCGAAAATTTATTTGGCTATTCCAGCGATGAAGTGCTTAATAACAATGCTGCTAATTTGTTGGAAGCAGAGCAGGCAAATTACTTGCAAACACAAGATTTAGAAGTATTGGCTACGGGAAAATGTGTGGATTTGCCAGAACAAACTATTCAACTACCGCGCCGGGGAAAGCGGATTTTGCAGGCCAAAAAAGTTCCTTTGTTTGACAGTTCGGGTACGCCTAAGTACATTCTGGGTATTGCTCAAGATATTACGGAAAGTAAAAAAACTGAAACAGAATTGTTGCGGTTGGCGATCGTGGCTCAAAAAACGCAAAATGGTGTGATTATTACTGATGCTCAAGGCTGTATAGAATGGGTGAATGAAGGATTTACTCGGATTAGCGGTTACGTGCTTGCAGAAATGCAGGGAAAAAAACCTGGTGATGTATTGCAAGGCCCTCAAACAGACCCGCTAGCTATTGCTCAACTGCGATCGGCTTTGGCGACAGGTGAACCGTTTAATCAGGAAATTTACAATTACAGCAAGGATGGAAAAGGTTATTGGGTGGCGATGTCGATCGTGCCGATTTATCAAGAAACTGGGGAACTAGAAGGTTTTATTGCGGTAGAAACTGATATTACCGATCGCAAGCAAGCAGAGGCAACAGTGAGGGAGAGCGAGAGTTATTACCGCTGCATTGTCGAGACGGCTTCGGAGGGCGTTTGGATGTTTGACGGTGATAGCACTACGACTTTTGCTAACTCTCGGATGGCCGAAATGCTGGGGTATACTGTGGAGGAGATGCTGGGGCGATCGCTATTTGAGTTTATCGACGACGAGGCGAGGGAAATAGCTGAAGGTTACGTAAAACGCAGGCGACAAGGTATTCGGGAACGCCACGATTTTAAGTTTACTCGCTCTGATGGATCTCACTTGTGGGCGATCGTCTCGGCGACGCCGATGTTCGATGACAAAGGCGAATTTTCAGGTGTTTTGCGGATGATTACCGATATTAGCGATCGCAAACAAGCCGAAGCCGAACTCCGACAAACTCTCCAAGAATTAGAATTTGAAAAATTTGCATTAGATGAATCTGCGATCGTCTCGAATACCGACGAATTCGGTGTCATTACCTATGTCAACAACCAATTTTGCGAACTCTTTAAATACAATCGAGAAGACTTGATCGGCAAAACCCACAGACTTGTCAATTCAGCTTATCATTCACCGGATTTTTTCAAGCATCTTTGGTCTACCATTCGCCAAGGAAATGTTTGGCGGGGAGAGATGAAAAATCAAGCTAAAGACGGCACATTATTCTGGTTGGATACAACTATTGTACCTTGCTTAAATTCTAACGGAGAACCCCATCAATATGTAGCAATTCGCAAAGATATTACCGATCGCAAACAAGCAGAAGAAGCAGTGCGCCTTTCGGAAAGTCAATTGAGGAATAAAAATGAAGAACTTGCCAAAGCGCTGCGGGACGTGCACAAAACTCAAAGCATGATGGTTCAAAATGAAAAAATGGTGAGTTTGGGGCAGTTAGTAGCTGGTGTAGCTCACGAAATCAACAATCCAGTTAGCTTTATTTACGGCAACGTCATGCACGCTGACGATTACTTTAAAGACTTGCTAAAAATGCTTCAACTTTACCAGCAGGAATATCCGCAACCGACAGCAACAATTCAACAAGAGATAGATGATGTAGATTTAAATTTTCTGCTCAAAGATTTACCGAAACTGTTAACATCAATGAAAATGGGAGCCGAGCGAATTCGTCAAATTGTGCTGTCGCTGAAGAATTTTTCGCGATTGGATGAAGCCGAACAAAAACAGGTTGACATTCACGAAGGGATTGACAGCACTTTGTTGATTTTGCAGCACAGGTTAAAAGAAACTGCAGGACATCCGAAAATTACGCTAGTCAAAGAGTTTGGTGATTTGCCTCGCGTACAGTGTTATGCCGGACAGTTGAATCAGGTTTTTATGAATATTATCGGTAATGCAATAGATGCTTTGGAAGAAGCAATGGACACGGGACATTGGGCAGATGGGGAACTTGCGCCTATTCCTTCTTGTCCTTCGCCGACGCTGCGGATTTGTACTGATGTAAAATACGAACAGGATGCTGTTGCGGATGATTCTGTTGGGGATGCTTCTCATATTGTGATTCGGATTGCTGACAACGGGCCGGGGATTCCAGCAGAGGTTCATCAAAGGCTGTTCGATCCGTTTTTTACTACAAAAGAACCCGGTAAAGGTACGGGTTTGGGGTTGTCTATCAGCTATCAAATTGTGGTAGAAAAGCACGGCGGTCAGCTTAAATGTCATTCTGCACCGGGTCAAGGTACGGAATTTGCGATCGAGATTCCTGTTGCTAGAAGTTAGTTGACTGTTGACTATTGACTGTTGACTATTGACTGTTGACTATTGACTATTGACTGTTGACTGTTGACTGTAGTTTACTGAATTTACCATTACCAATGAATTATAAGGTAATTTACGACGGCAATTGCAATCTCTGCGTCACCTTGGTGCAGTTACTCGAAAACTTAGATCGAGGGCAGAATTTTGAGTATATTTCTATGCAAGATTTAGAGGGATTAGATCGCTTTGGGATCACTGCCGATGACTGCGAAATGGGGATGATTTTGATAGATTCACAGAATCTAGAAAAACGCTGGCAAGGTAGCGATGCGGCGGAGGAAATCGGGCGGATAATGCCTGCTGGTGAGGTGTTTGTGGCGGCTTACCGCGCTATGCCGGGGATGAAGTGGATGGGCGATCGCCTGTACGAACAAGTCCGCGATAACCGCTATACTTTGTTTGGCAAGCGATCGACAACGTACAAATCTGTTTATGCGGTTGGCTGTAGGTCGATCGAGAATTGCGACAATCCCAACTTAAAATCCGGTTCGTAGTGAGGACTTTAGTTTTTTCCATCAAGGACAATTTAATTTAATACGGACTAAAGTCCTCACTACAAGCCTTAATAAGGACTAAAGTCCTTACTAAAAGCCTGATTTATGATGTGTAATTAACCAGAAATTAATATTAGCTATTAAACAAATTGAATATCTCGCGGCAAAAGTGTTTAAGCTTTTCGGCAGACTCCGCAACAGGTTCAGTTTCACCCACAAAATCCCAATTTTCTACGGTAGAAAAGCGCCACTGCTGACCGTTATGATCGTAACCGGCCGCCTCAACCCCGATCGCCCGCCGATATCCTTCCACCGGATCTTGGTAAAATCGGATTTGAATCAAGATGCTGCGGCTTTGCAGCAAACGACTTCTACCGGGAAAATGAAAGCCAATGTCGATCGAATCTGGATCGACAAGTTCCCTGGTATCTGCGTCATTCATCCAAGGTTTCAAATCGACTTTTGCATCCGGGAATTCGGACTTGAATAAATTAACAACCGCAGCAATTTTGCTCGTAAGTTCTATATTTTTGGCTTGTTCGGCAGCGTTCACTCGAAAAACTCCTATCCAATAAAGTTATTACATCATTTAGCTAACAATGTAACTGCATACTGCCGAATATAAACTGTGAATAGCGGACTTTTTCAGAGATAATTAGACATTGACAAATTTTTAAATTTATGTTATGGACTCTTAGTCTCTTAGAGAGGGACTTCGTTCGTGTAGACGCGGTTTCAACCGCCGAGGGCGTGTTTGATTGCCCCGGAGATCCCCCTAAATCCCCCTTAAAAAGGGGGACTTTGAGAATGCTCTTGTCCCCCCCCTTATTAAGCTATGCTTTATAAACATCTTTCTTAACAAGAAATTTGACAAAAGTAACTACTTGTGTAGGAGCCATTGGGGATCTCGCTTCTGATTGAATGGCAATTATCCTGCAAAAAATGTTCATTGATATCTGCCTCTTGTAATGAGTTTGCTCAAGGGATCTGGGGGTTTTTCCCGATAGCACATTTTGGACAAACAGCAATCTAATGTTTTTCTGCCCTTGGCGGCGGTTTACCAAAATTATTACTTAGATCATCAACATAATTTGTCATAACAGCTATTTTAAACCTCTAAACATACCGATTCAAGTTGTTTTAAGTTGATTAAATAGCAGCCAACCCATCGTAATATCATCCAATCTTCTCAATCCACGCCACAAAGTCTTAACTCTTGGAACACCATCATGTTTCCGTCCCAAAAAACCTCCCAATTTAGCAATCCAACCAACCGCTTCTCCTAAAGTCGGTGGGTAAGAATGAGGATAAATTTTGTGATAAATTGTTGCATAAAGAGCCTGCCATTCTGGAGGCTCTAACAGAATTTCACAACTGGAATCGGTCGCGAGCCGAGCTTCATAAGTAATGTAAAGCAAACAAGCTACAATAGAATAAGTAGCTAAAGCCATTTCTAACCTTTTTGCTGTTTCTAATTGTAGCTTCTCAATGCCACACCCACTTTTTAATACATAATGATAACGCTCAATCAACCACCGATAACTATACCATCTAACATAAGTAGTCACATCCTCAATACAAGTAATAGGTAAGCTGTTGTGCATTTAAAACGCATATTGGTATAATATAACATAATGATATTCAGAAAAAGTGAATGCCTGCTAAA
>NZ_JAUBTX010000036.1:0-1604 GCF_036705185.1 Microcoleus sp. B4-D4
CCAATTCCCAATTCCCAATTCCCAATTCCCAATTCCCAATTCCCAATTCCCAATTCCCAATTCCCAATTCCCCATGAAAGATTTAACTCGCAGACAATTTATCACTGTCACCGCATTAAGCGCCGGATTTGCCTTAGCAGTTCATCCTATTGCGGCTGCCGTTATCAATACGGATGCTGCTGGTTTAATAGCAGGTGAGGTAAAAATTCCCGTAAAAGACGGCTCAATTCCAGCCTACAGAGCAATGCCAGCCAGCGGCAGCAATTTTCCAGTAATTTTAGTAATTCAAGAAATCTTCGGAGTTCACGCATACATTCAAGATATTTGCCGCCGTTTTGCCAAATTAGGCTATTTGGCGATCGCCCCAGAAATGTTTTCCCGTCAAGGCGATGTTTCTAAAATCACCGACATTCAAGAAATTATTAGTAAAGTTGTCTCGAAAGTTCCCGACGCTCAAGTTATGTCCGATTTAGATGCTACCGTAGAGTGGGCACAAAAGTCAGGAAAAGGCAATATTAATAAGTTGGGAATTACAGGATTTTGCTGGGGAGGCCGAATTGTTTGGATGTACGCGGCCCACAACCCAAAAGTCAAAGCAGGAGTTGCTTGGTACGGGCGTTTGGTTGGCGATTCAACGGCTTTAACTCCCAAACATCCGATCGACCTTGCAGCAACTTTGACAGTGCCAGTATTGGGGCTTTACGGCGGCAAAGACGAGTCAATTCCCAACGATACAGTCGAGAAAATGCGGGAAGTTCTCAAAACTGGCAGCAGCGGTTCCGAAATTGTGGTTTATGCAGATGCGCCGCACGGTTTTAACGCCGACTATCGCCCCAGTTACCGGGAAAAAGAAGCTGAGGATGCTTGGAAACGGATGCAAGATTGGTTTAAAAAACACGGAGTTGCACAATAGTTTTGAGTTGTTAATTTTGGCTTAAAACTGGTGTAAAGTTTGGGCTGGAAAAAGTCAATATTAGCGAATAGCCCTTAAGACAGTTGGGTTTGCGATCCCGATATTGGTAAACTGAGCGGTGTAGAATTATGGATCGAACAGGTAAGCCCGTGCTAGACGAACAAGCTAAAAAGACCATCCTACGCAAAATCCCTCACGGATTGTACATTTGCGGTGTCAAAGACGGAGAGGAACTCAACGGTTTCACCGCTAGCTGGGTGATGCAATCTTCCTTTACCCCTCCCTTAGTCGTTAACTGCGTCAAGCAAGACTCAAAATCCCACGCCATGATTGAAGCCAGCGGAGTCTTTGCGTTGAGTTTCCTAGAAGCAGGACAAAAAGAGTTAGCCCAGAAATTCTTCAAGCCGCAGCGCCGCGTTGGCAATAAATTTGAGGATGTAGAATTTTATGCCGGGGCCGAAACTGGTTGTCCGATCATCTCCGACTCTCTGGGTTACATTGAGTGCAATGTTGTCGGTGCTGTAAAACACGGTGATCATACGGTGTATGTCGGAGAAGTGGTAGCCGCCGGCGTTCACCGAGAAGGCGATCCGTTGCTATTAGAAAGCACTGGTTGGAATTACGGCGGCTAAAAACTTGGCAATTGGCAATTGGCAATTGGCAATTGTCAGTTGTCAGTTGTCAGTTGTTA
>NZ_JAUBTX010000036.1:1704-72778 GCF_036705185.1 Microcoleus sp. B4-D4
GTTGTTAGTTGTTATTTGTTAGTTGTTATTTGTCAGTTGTCAGTTGTTATTTGTTATTGGTTAGTTGTCAGTTGTTAGTTGTTAGTTGTTATTTGTTAGTTGTTATTTGTCAGTTGTCAGTTGTTATTTGTTATTGGTTAGTTGTCAGTTGTTATTTGTTAGTTGTTAGTTGTTAGTTGTTAGTTGTTAGTTGTTAGTTGTTAGTTGTTAGTTGTTAGTTGTTAGTTGTTAGTTGTTATTTGTTAGTTGTTATTTGTTATTTGTTATTTGTTATTTGTTATTTGTTATTTGTTAGTTGTTAGTTGTTAGTTGTTATTTGTTATTTGTTAGTTGGTAGGGGCGGTGGATGGTGCGTGCCCGCCCTCTCAGTTGTTAGTTGGTAGGGGCGGTGCCCCGTGCCCGCCCTCTTAGTTGTTAGTTGTTAGTTGTTAGTTGTTAATTGTTAGTTGCTAGAGATAGCGGCTCGATCGCGTTGTGAGGTATGCCCTATGCCCTATGCCCTATGCCCTATGCCCTATGCCCTGTTTGCCCAATGCCCTGTTTGGCCAATGCCCTGTTTGCCCTGTTTGGCCAATGCCCTGTTTGGCCAATGCCCGACATTACCTCATATGAGAGCTGGAAATACTATAGTTCATTGTTAAGCGATTCACAATAGATAAAAAATCAGCAACAATCTTGTCGGTGTTGTCGGGAGTTAAAATCGGGACGTGGACAAAAATACATTGAGTGGGTATTTGAGAATCATAAATATGCTTTAAAACCGCATAATAGAGGTCTTCGCAAACATATTTCCCGGCTTCGTGACTGATTTCTGTGACGGCTAAATCTGCGACTAGCGCTTCAAGATTAACTGTTGTTTTCAAAATCTCCGTATCGCAGCAAGCGCAGGATTCCACGGTTAATTTTTCCCTGCTTTCTGCCATGCCACAGCAGATAATTATGTTTGGTTGGAGTTGGTTGATTTGGGCGATTGCCAAATTCGCTGCTAGCTGGGAATCTACGGGTAGTTTCCTCAAAAAAGTTAGGGAATCAGGCAAAGATTGAATTTGGGAAATGTTAGCTAATAAATCGTCAGAAGAATTTGATTGCTGATGCGATCGCCAAGTGTCAAATGAAGTTAGCAGGATTTTGGTATTCATATAATCTCCCGTAAATTGACGTGCAGAAAACCTTGTCGCTGGGTAGGGGCGAGTATCAAAAATCCTCTGGTTTTACAGCAGAAATACTGATGAACCAGTCCCTACGACTCTCGAATATGGGAATCAGGAATTGAAAATTCATCAGACTGTTGGCTGTTGGCTGTTGACTGTTGGCTGTTAACTAATGACTAATGACTAATGACTACTGACTAATGACTAATGACTAATGACTACTGACTACTGACTACTAACTACTGACTACTGACTACTAACTACTGACTACTGACGTTTTGTGCAATAATACTAAAAATTGATCATATAAGGCAAGTAAGTCAATGTCTGTCATCGCAGTAGTAGACTATGACATGGGCAATCTGCACTCGGTCTGTAAAGGCTTGGAAAATGTGGGCGCAGTGCCAAAAATTACGGATTCTCCTGCTGCAATCGAGCAGGCTGATGCGGTGGTTTTGCCGGGAGTTGGTTCCTTTGACCCGGCAATGCAGAATTTGCGATCGCGCAATTTGATAGAACCGATAAAAAGTGCGATCGCCTCTGGAAAGCCTTTTTTAGGCATTTGTTTGGGCTTGCAAATGCTGTTTGACAGTTCCGAAGAAGGTACAGAACCAGGATTGGGAATTATTGCCGGAAAAGTGCGCCGATTTCGCTCAGAACCGGGGTTAACCATTCCGCACATGGGATGGAATCAGTTAGAATTCACTCAGCCCAATTTGCCGCTGTGGCAAAATCTTTCATCTCAACCTTGGGTTTATTTAGTGCATTCCTATTATGTCGATCCGGTGGACTCAACAGTCAAAGCTGCAGTGGTGACGCACGGAAGTCAGACGGTGACGGCTGCCATAGCTAAAGACAATCTGATGGCCGTACAATTTCACCCGGAAAAGTCTTCAAGCACGGGATTGCAAATGCTATCAAATTTTGTGAGTCAAGTGAGAGCAAAAGTAGCCACTTAGAGTCAATTAAAAACCCGATTTCTTCAAGAAACCGGGTTTTTAATAAATCAGCTATTACTGTTTAGCGTTCGACCGCCAATTTTATTTGAGACACTTTAAAATCACCACCGATCGCGCCGTCACCGGAACAGCTTTCCCCTTTGCATAAATTCGCCCTTGAGATTCCACAAATTTCGGTTCAGCGGTGTCAAGCACGGCAATCCACTGCAAACTTTGAAAGCGGGGGGGAATCACAAAATCGAGCGTCTCCCAATAAGCATTGAAAAACAACAGAAAACTATCATCAACAATCCGTTCGCCGCGAGCATTGGGCGTGGCAAGTTCTTTACCGTTGAGGAAAATGCCGATCGCCTTAGCATATCCCACTTGCCACTGTTCGTCAGTCATTTCCCCGCCATCGGGGTTGAACCAAGCAATATCGCTAACTTGAGAACCGTGAATGGCGCGTCCTTGGAACCACTTACGGCGGCGGAACACCGGATGTTCGCGTCGCAAGCGGGTTAACTGGCGCGTAAATTCGAGCAAGTCAGCATTTTTGAACTGCAATCCCCAATCCACCCAGGAGATTTCGTTGTCCTGACAGTAAGCATTGTTATTGCCTCCTTGACTTCGCCCCATTTCGTCTCCCGCCACCAGCATCGGCACCCCTTGGGACAGCAGTAATGAAGTTAAAAAATTCCGCTTTTGGCGTTCTCGCAACGCCTGCACTTCGGGATCCTCAGTTTCCCCGTCCCCAGCACAGGGGTCTGGCGGAGGTGGATATTCTCCCTCTCCTAGCGCTTCAGTATATGGGAATTCCACCATCGTGCAGTTCCAAGACTGATTGTGGTTTTCCCCGTCGCAACTGTTTTCACCGTTAGCTTCGTTGTGTTTTTGGTTGTAGCTGACCAAATCGTGCAGGGTAAACCCGTCGTGGGCAGTGATAAAGTTGATGCTGGCGTGGGGTCGCCGTCCATTACTTTCGTACAAATCGGAACTTCCGGTAAAGCTGTAGGCAAACTGAGAGAGAGTTTCATCGGTTCCCCGCCAAAAGTCGCGCATGGTATCGCGGTAGCGACCGTTCCACTCCGACCACAGCAAGGGAAATTTTCCGACTTGATAGCCGCCTTCGCCGATGTCCCAAGGTTCGGCGATTAACTTGACATCGCACAAAACTGGGTCTTGGTGGATGATATCGAAAAAGGCAGCAAAAGTATCGACGCGATCGGTTTCCCGCGCTAAAACCGTCGCCAAATCGAAGCGGAACCCATCGACGTGCATCTCCAACACCCAATACCGCAAGCTGTCCATAATCAGCTTCAATACTTGGGGATGGAAGACGTTGAGGGAGTTGCCGCAGCCGCTGTAATCCATGTAGTAGCGGGGATTCTCTTTCACGAGGCGGTAGTAAACGGCGTTGTCGATGCCGCGAAACGAGATGGTCGGGCCCATGTGGTTGCCCTCTCCGGTGTGGTTGTAAACCACATCGATAATCACCTCAATGCCCGCAGCGTGCAGGGCTTTGACCATTTCCTTAAATTCATTCACCTGTTCGCCGGTGTCGCCGCTGGCGCTGTAGCTGGAGTAAGGCGCGAGATAGTTAATCGAGTCGTAGCCCCAGTAGTTCCGCAGTCCCTTGGCATCCAGAAAGCCGGGACAGCCGATGAAGTGGTGGACGGGGAGGAGTTCGACGGCGGTAATCCCCAAGGATTTTAGGTGGTCGATGGCGGCGGGATGGGCGAGTCCGGCGTAGGTTCCCCGCAAGGCTTTGGGAATGTCGGGATGCAGTTGGGTAAAGCCTTTGACGTGCATCTCGTAGATGACGGTTTTGTGCCAAGCCAGTTGTGGCTGAGTGTCGCCTTCCCAGTCGAAGGATTCATCGATGACAACGGCTTTGGGGATTAAATGAGAATCGTCTAATGCACTGTAGGATAAGTCTTCGGCTTCGTCGTCCCAGTCATAACCGAAGAGTTCCCGTCCGTGCTCCACATCTCCGGCGATGGCTTTGGCGTAGGGGTCGATCAGCAGTTTGGCGGGGTTGAACCGGTGTCCGGCTGCGGGCTCGTAGGGGCCGCGGACGCGAAACCCGTACAATTGACCGGGTTTGATGCCGGGAATGTAGCAGTGCCAGATGAAGTTGTAGACTTCAGTCAGCGGGACTCGGGTTTCCCACCCTTTTTCGTCGAACAAGCACAATTCGACTGCTGTCGCGTTTTCGGAAAATAGGGCAAAATTAGTGCCTTGACCGTCCCATGTTGAACCCAAGGGATAGGGTTTACCGGGCCAAAGTTTTAAATCCATAGAACCTAGAGTGGTAATTTTCTTTAAGTTGAACAATCAATCATTAGACTTGTAGCAAAAAGCCTTTCATATCCTAGACGATCGATTACCATCACAAAAACCGCTTTTGGGCAGACTTCAGTCCGCACGCGCGATCCTTGCTGATTGCGATCGATCGAACATGATATCAATGCTAGGCAAGATGCCTGCTGTTTACAGACTTTTTAGGAGAAAACTATTCAACTTGATACAGAATAAAGCTTTGATGCGGAATGCTGACCTCGGCTTGCCCTGTAAGTTTTTCGGGCAAAGTCGAACCGTCCCCCATCCACTGAGGATCGGATGAGTCTAAGACTTTTTGCCAGTTTCCTTCTGGTATTACAAGTTTAGTTTTTTGTGTGGTATCGCTGAAATTAAAGATTGCTAAGACTTCACTGTCGTCAACGCTTCTGATGAGGGTAATGATTTTTTCACCGTCAAAACTGTTAATATCAATGCTTTGGCGATCGCGACACTTCAAGGCAGGAATTTCTTGGCGAAGTTTAATCAGAGTTCGATACAACTCTAACAACACTTTATGCTTCCCTTCGCGCCGTTTTTTCCAATTAAGCTTTGATTGCAAAAATGTTGTCTTGTCTTGTACGTCCGGCGGTTCTCCTGTGTGGTGAAATTCTTTGAACTCGGCCTTTCTTCCCTGGCGCACCGACTCGACTAAATCTGGATCGCCGTGGCTGACAAAATACAGAAATGGTGCTTCTTCAGCGTACTCTTCCCCCATAAATAATAAAGGAATGTAAGGAGAAAGCAATACCGTGGCTGCTGCCAATTTTAGTGCTTCAAACGAGACCAAATGTGCCAGCCGTTCGCCTAACATTCTGTTGCCCACTTGGTCGTGATTTTGGCAACAAACGACGAATTGAGCTGGGTCGAAATTTCCCGCCGGACTGCCGTGGTAGCGCTGCCGAAATTCCGAATACTCTCCTGCATAAGCAAATCCTTCTTGCAAGACTTTCACTAAGGTTCTGAACTCGCGAAAATCTTGGTAATAACCTAGGTCTTCCTTGGTAATGAGGCTGTGCAAACAGTGGTGAAAATCATCGCACCATTGGGCATTGATATCGTAGCCGCCTTTGCTGGGAGGATTGATAATCCGAACGTCGTTGAGGTCGCTTTCGGCAATTAAATAAAACGATCGCCCTTGCTGTTGGGACAATTCTCCGGTTTTTTCGGCTAACTCGGCTAAAAAGTGCTTGGCGGAGAAGTCGTAAATCGCGTGAATGGCATCTAACCTCAGCGCATCAATGTGACAATCCCGAAACCAGTAGAGGGCATTTTCGATAAAGAAATTGCGAACGCCATAGCTACCAGCATCATCAAAGTTGATGGCGTTTCCCCAAGGGGTACGATATTTATCGGTAAAATAGGGGGCAAAATTTGAGGTGTAATTTCCTTCGGGGCCGAGGTGATTGTAGACGACATCTAGGACAACGGCTAAGCCTTTTTGGTGGCAAGCATCGACTAGGGTTTTCAAGCCGTTAACGCCGCCGTAGGAGGATTGAACGGCAAAGGGATATACGCCATCGTAGCCCCAATTGCGATCGCCCGGAAACTGCGCCACGGGCATAATCTCGATCGCGTTAACTCCCAGTTCTTTCAAGTCATCGAGACGGTCAATCATTGCCTCGAATGTTCCTTCTTCGGTAAACGCGCCTACGTGTACCTCGTACATAATATAGTCTGCCAGAGCAATCCCTTGCCAGTCGGCATCGTTCCAAACAAATGCACTTTGATCGACTACTTCTGAGGGGTTGTGAACGCCTTGGGGTTGACTATAGGATGCTGGATCTGGTAGCGTTGTCTTTCCATCTAGTTGATAGGTATAAAGCGTACCTGGAGACACCCCTTGGGCTGTGACAGTCCAATATCCTCTCCGTTTTTTTTGCATGGAGATTAGTTGTGGTTCGGGTGCTGTGATTTGGACTGCTACATCTTGTAACAAGGGTGCCCATAGCGTAAATTCACAGCGATTATTGCCCAGATACGTTGCGCCAATTCTCATATTTACTGATTGATTCCATGTAACATCATATTTTTGCTCCAATTTAACGATTCTATTTTTTTTATCAACTATTCGATCGTTTTTTGGATGCCAGCCGCAGGCGTTATCCTCGAAGTATGTTTCAACATCGGGCTTGTCTATCCCAATTTGCTTCGATTTTTCAGACATTCCCTGCTGGCTTGACAGAAGTATAACAGTAAGCTGGCTGTTTGCCAAGCGATAGTCGATATTATCCCCTCTCTCAAGAGAGCTTTATCACTTCAACAAACCCTAGATTAGAGCGAGTTTCAGCAAATTTGAGATGGGAAATTAGCTTTTTTCCACCCCTAATTTTATTTTTGAGCTGGATATGCCATAAGTTGAGCGACAGGATCATCGACGAAATGTATGATATTTGGCAGACAAAACGGCGATCGTCCTCTATAATTGCCGAGGATCAGGGAGCATCAAGCCAGCTTTCATAGAGCATCCCCGCTGGCGATCGATCGCAGACTCGGTTTCGGGCGATCGCGAGTATTGTACAGCTAGCGATCGAGACGCTCGCACTCTTAATGCTTTCGGGAGATATTCCCCAATTTATGCAGATATTTTGGGCCGGGGCGAACTCGCCAAAGCACTCAAAGAAATTCTGCTAAGTCGGAGATGCAGCCTTGCATTCAAACTTAGTTTGGCGAATCAAATTAATTATAAAATAGTGTGACAAATTGGGTGTTAAATGAGCTTGAGAATCTGCGGCAACCGCCAAATCAAAACTCTGCCGGGACTGGCCACTCGTCCTACGCCTTCGCGAGTCAGAGAAGCTTTGTTTAATATTTGGCAGGGGACGATCGCAGGTTGCAGGTGGCTTGACATTTGTACCGGCAGCGGCTCGATGGGCGCAGAAGCTTTGTGTCGGGGGGCGGCTAGTGTTACTGGCATCGAACAGTCGGCGAAAGCTTGTGCGGTTATTCATGAAAACTGGGAGAAAGTAGCAGGCTCTTCCCAAACATTCCAAATCCTGCGGGGAAACGCGATGGTAAAATTGGGGGCGCTGGGAGGACAGCAGTTCGATCGCGTTTACTTCGATCCGCCCTACGCCAGCGACTTGTACGAACCTCTGTTAAACAAGCTCGCCAGCCAAGAAATGCTAGCACCTGATGGCGAAATTGCGATCGAACACAGCCCCGAGCGATCGACACAACCGATTCCAGGTCTAGAAATTTGCCGACAAAAAATATACGGCAATACAGCATTAACTTTCTATGCCCGCAGTGGCTGACTAGCTCAAACGGCATCAGCATCATAATATCAAATCCCGCCCAGATCCGAACGATCGCTCAGTGCGATCGTCCCGAATAGCGGTCTCAACCATCCTGCAAGCGCCTGCAGATCGTAAAATTTAGCCCTTGAGTCCGATACAAATTTTTCCCGAAAAGTTAAACTTTGTGCGTAGGTTGACAGGGTACGTTACCTGATAAATCCCCGAAATAAATCGAGTTTACGCTGAAAATAAAGACTTTCAGTTGTAACATGAACTGCAAAGTGTGAGTGTGAATATTCCTAAAGGAGTGAATATGGTTCAGACACCTTCGCGCCATCGCGGCAGCGAGTTTCCGGCTGTTAATTCAGCAAGCCCAGTCAAACGCGATACGATTCTGCTGGGAGATAGCGCCCCGCTGCCAAATACAAAACTCTTCGGCACAGACGGCATTCGCGGGAAAGTGGGAGAATTGCTGACTGCATCCCTAGCGCTGCAAATTGGCTTCTGGGCTGGGCAAGTTCTCCGCCAAAATGCCCCCAACCAGGGCCCTGTGATGTTGGGGCAAGACAGCAGGAATTCTAGCGATATGCTGGCAATGGCGCTATCTGCGGGTTTGACAGCGGCCGGTTTAGAAGTGTGGAATTTGGGCTTGTGTCCGACTCCCTGCGTTGCTTATCTGGCAAGCATTTCGGATTCTGTCGGCGGTGTGATGATTTCGGCTTCTCACAATCCCCCTGAAGATAACGGGATTAAGTTTTTTGGCTCAAACGGCTCTAAGCTGTCGCAACAGTTGCAGGAACAAATCGAAGCGGGAATCCGGGGGGCTAAGGTTCCGGTTGCTAGTTTTGCTTTGGGACACCACTACCACCGCCAGGAGTTGGTGAAAGATTATGCTGCTTCTCTCTCTGATTCGCTGCAAGAGATGAATTTGTCGGGAATGCGGGTGGTTTTGGATTTGGCTTGGGGGGCGGCGGCTGGTTTGGCACCGGCGGTATTTGAGAAAATGGGGGCGGATGTTATCTGTTTGCACGACTCTCCTGATGGCGATCGCATTAATGTTAACTGCGGTTCTACTCATCTCGAAAGTTTGCAAGCGGCGGTTTTGGAACACAATGCCGATGTGGGATTTGCTTTTGATGGCGATGCCGATCGAGTTTTGGGTGTTGACAACAAAGGTCGATCGATTGACGGCGATTACATTCTTTATCTGTGGGGCCGGCAGTTGCGCGCCTCCGAACAGTTACCGTCCAATTTAATTATTTCTACTGTAATGGCTAACCTCGGCTTCGAGCGAGCTTGGGAAAAATTAGGAGGAAAACTAACTAGAACGAACGTGGGAGATCAGCACGTTCACGCTGAAATGCAGCGCACCGGTGCGATGTTGGGCGGCGAACAGTCGGGACACATTCTTTGTCCGCATTTCGGTATTAGTGGCGATGGTTTGCTGACAGCTTTGCACATAGCTTCGCTGGTGCGCCAATCCGGGGAATCTTTAGCGCAATTGGTCAGCGGCAGTTTCCAAACTTATCCGCAGTTGCTGGTAAATGTGCGGGTGGACGATCGGGAAAAACGCCTAAAATGGCACGAGTGCGAAATTTTGCAAGGGGCGATCGTCCGTGCTAAAACTGCAATGGGAGAACAGGGACGAATTTTGGTTCGCGCTTCTGGCACTGAACCGCTGATCCGAGTTATGGTAGAAGCCGCCAGCGCCGAATTGGCTAATTTCTGGACTGATAATTTGGTGTTGGCAGTTCAGAAATACCAATCTCTTTGATCTGAAGGAAGAAGGAAGAAGGAAGAGGGAAGAAGGAAGAGGGAAGAAGGAAGAAGGAAGAGGGAAGAAGGAAGAGGGAAGAAGGAAAATTATAGAGATTCAGTCTCTTGGTTTAAAACTAATTTCTGATCCTGCTTTGATATTCCTGCTTTGATATTCCTTCTTCCTTCTTCCTTATTCTTCAAATCTCAAATCTCAAATTCAATACTTTGGCGGCAAGTGCCATGATGATTTCTGTTGTGATACCTACCTACAATCGCGAGCAACCTTTGCGAGAGACACTGGCTGATGCGATTCGGCAAAATTACGATAATTTTGAAGTGCTGGTAATCGATCAAACTCGCACCCATGAATTGGAAACTCAAGTTTATTTGAACGAATTGGCAAATGCGGGAAAAATTAGGTGGTTTCGGGTAGATTGGGCGAGTTTACCAGGTGCTCGAAATTATGCAGTGCGGCGCGCTGTTGGAGAAGTTATTTTATTTATTGATGATGATGTACAATTGCCAGATGGTTTTTTGGCGGCTCACGCTGGCAATTATTTACAAAAACCTGATGTGGGATGTGTGGCGGGCAGGGTTTTTGACAGAATGAAACTGGATAATTCTATCAGCGGTTTGGCGATCGAATATTTGCCTCCAGAAGCGATGGATGCAGCCGTTGCTTGGTATTTTATCGATTTGGTGCATACGGTACAACCGCAGCAGGTGCTCTCGGCTAGAGGCTGCAATATGTCCTTTCGCAAGCAGATTTTTGCTGAGTGGGGTTTGACTTTTGATGAGCGGTTTGCGGGGAGTGCTGTGCGAGAGGAGTCGGATTTTTGTTTGAGATTGCGATCGACTAACATGAAAATTTGGTACGATCCCGATGCCTGTTTAGTTCACTTGGGGGAGGAGAGCGGCGGATGTCACGATGTCAGTACGCGATCGGTCGAATATCAAATCACATTTTATCACAACCACTTCCTCATGGGATTGAAAAATTTAACAGCCTTTCAATGCCTGCGATTTTTCGCCAAACTCTTTGACTGCCAAGTTTTGGGAAATCCGCCTTGCCATAAAAGCCGATCGCCCCTTAAAATGATCCTGAGACTTACTTTTTATCTCCTCGGCTTGATTAGCGCCATCAAGACATTAATTCAGTCCCTCTGGAACGACGGACAAATTTACACCCATCAAGACAAAAAAGCTTAATGATGTCATTGCGAATGCAGCGCAGTGAAGCAATCGCAGAGGCTGCAGGTAGCACGATCCTTCTCAATCAATAACGAACATAAATTTTCAACACCTATTATTCCCTCTTCCTTCTTCCCTCTTCCTTCTTCCAAAAAATGAGAATTCTGGTCGCCAGCCACACATATATAGTTGACATCAATCGCGAAAAATTCAAAATATTAGGCAACCTAGAGTCCGATATTCAAGTAACAGTTATAGTGCCGCGACGCTGGAAACCTGGAGGCGTACAAAATAAAATCATCAAAACCGGATTCTCTCAACAAGGTTCATTTAAAGTAGTTCCCGTCTCCAATTACAGCCAAAACAATCAAGGATTACTAACGTTTGGCCCAGATTTAATTAAAATATTACAAGAATTTAGGCCGCAGATTATCCAAGTCGAACAAGGTTCAAAGTCTCTAGCGTGCGCTCAGCTAATATTACTAAATAAACTGCTAAAATTGCAAGCGAAAAATATATTATTTACCTGGTGGAATCTGCCTTATAAATTGAAGTGGCCCGTTTCAGCCTTAGAAAATTACAATCTCAATCACACCGACGGAATTATTGCAGGGAACCTAGACGGAGCGAAAATTTTGCGCGATAGAGGCTATCAAGGTGCGGTGAAAGTAATGCCGCAACTCGGAGTAGATGAAACTTTATTTCTACCGACTGCTAAAAACGCTGATTTATCCAAAGAATTAGGCATTGAACCGACAGATTTTGTGGTAGGATTTGTCGGTAGATTTGTTGAAGAAAAAGGATTGTTGACTTTGGCTGAAGCCTTGGCAGGGTTGAAAAAAAACTCTTGGAAGTGGCTGTTAGTAGGACAAGGAAAATTGCAGGCGCATCTCGCAGAAAAATCTAGAGAATGGGGAATTAGCGATCGCATAATCTGGGTAGAAAGCGTTTCTCACGAAAGAATCCCCCCCTATATTAACTTAATGAACTGTTTGGTATTGCCATCGCAAACGAGCTATAAATTCAAAACTTTAACTACTGTGGGTTGGAAAGAACAATTCGGCCATGTTTTAATTGAAGCGATGGCTTGTAAAATTCCCGTTATCGGTTCCGATTGCGGGGAAATTCCCCACGTCATCGGATCTGCGGGGTTAGTCTTCCCGGAGGGAAACGCGGGGATTTTGCGAGATTGTTTGCAACAATTGATGGAGCGGCGGGAGTTTGCTGCTGATTTGGGCGATCGGGGTTATCATAGAGCGATGAGCCATTATACAAATAAAGCCTTAGCTGAACAGTTATTAGATTTTTACAAAGAATTTTCATAGCGATCGTAACTTTTAAGCAAATCCACCTAATTAAACGTAAAATACAGATCGAGTCGCGTTGCAGCTAGATGTATATGTATTATTCCTACTATAGCAACCAATACTTCGGACAGTTTTTTAACGGCCGTGTAAGCCTTACAGAGTAAGCCCTGCCATTTTTTACGCATTTTCTGAAACTTAGGGCTGAACTCAAACATTGAAAAAATAGTCCAGCATATAGCCCGCAAGGGTTTCGGAGGCTCGACTAGATATAAAACTGTCCGAAGTATTGGCAACGATAACTCAAGCCTTCTTCCTTATTCCTTCTTTTCACCCGCTCAGCTTCGCCCTTATAGCCTTCTTCCTTCTTCCTTCTTCCTTCTTCCTTCTTCCTTCTTCCTTCTTCCTTCTTCCTTCTTCCTTCTTCCTTCTAATTAGCAGTATAATTATGATTGTCAAATAAAAACTGTGGTAAATGTCTATTCCTTCCGACATACGACCTTTGGTTAACGAACTCTACCAGGTACTGAACGATACCGAGCGCCAAGCAACCCAGGGACTTTTTGCACTTAGAACAGCAATGTCTCTGTTTCCTGAAAATGAAATACTGATGCAATACTTTTCTTCGATCAGTAATTTTCAATTCTGCGTAGCAGGTACTCGCTTACAAGCAGAGAACATTGTGAGCAATATATTGCTGGCTGGTGTTCCCGACGAAGATGTTCAAAAAGCCGGAGATTATTTAGCATCCTTGCTACATATGGCTCCAGAAGTTAAAATTATGCTCGAACAAGTAATTGAAAAATTAGAGGCCTTGCCATGAAAAAATTACCCGATGAAAGCCTACTCCTAGAAATTCTTGAAATTGTCAAAGCCACTGAAGCCAAAGCCAGTGAAATGTATGAATTTTCTAAGCAAATATCTCACAATACCCAAATAAAAGCAACAAAGAGAGAGGAAGCTCAACAGCTACATGGCCAGCCTTTTCCAGATAATTAAATTTGTCATTGGAGAGGTTGGTATATTGATTTAAAAAACGATCCTCCATGCGAATCATCCAAATTATTCCCTCAATTTCCCTCGTCTACGGCGGCCCGAGTCAAATGGTATTGGAACTTTCTGCCGCCCTAGCTTCCCAAGGCATTGATGTCACAATTATCACCACAGATTCTAATGGAGATATCGGTCAATCTCCCTTAGATGTGCCGTTAAATCAACCAATCAAGCAAAACGGTTATCAGATTATTTATTTCCGCTGTTCTCCGTTTCGTAGATATAAGTTTTCACTCTCGTTATTGCAGTGGTTGAATGTAAATGTAAGGCAATTTGACCTTGCTCACATTCACGCTTTGTTCTCGCCAGTAACTACTTTTGCTGCTAGAATTGCTAGAAATCGCCAGTTACCGTATATTATTCGTCCCTGCGGTATGCTCGATCCCGCAGATTTAGAGAAAAAAAAGTGCTTAAAACAGATTTATGCTGCACTTTTAGAACGTCCTAATTTAGCAGGTGCTGCTGCGATTCATTTCACTAGCAAGCGAGAAGCTACAATCTCAGAAAGATTTGGTTTGACCGGGCCCAGTGAGATAGCTATGTCACAAGATTTTATGTTACAAAATAATGCAAATAATATTGCTCTTTCACAAAATTGTTTTCCACAAGATTTGGTGATTCCCTTGGGGGTGAAAGCAGCTTTTTATTCTGATTTATTGCGAAATATTCAAGTACCAGTCGTATTATTTATGTCGCGGATCGAACCCAAAAAAGGATTAGATTTGCTGATTCCTGCTCTAGAAAGTATTTTAGCGGACGGCATAAAGTTTAATTTTATTTTAGCAGGTTCCAATCCCCAAGATGCTGATTACGAAACAAAAATTAAACAACAAATACAAAATTCAAGTTTAGGAAAATTTACCACAATCACGGGTTTTGTTAGCGGTGATGCCAAAGTTGCACTGTTGAGAAAGGCTGACTTATTTGTGTTACATTCTTATTACGAAAACTTTGGCATTGCTGTTGCAGAAGCGATGGCTGCTGGTGTACCTGTGGCTATTTCCGATCGCGTACAGATTTCCGAAGACATTGAGGAAGCAGAGGCGGGCTGGGTTGCTCCTTTGGATGTAGGGGCGATCGCCAATTCAATCAAATCAGCACTTCTGAACCCGCAGGAACGGCAGCGGCGGGGATTGAATGGCAAAGAGTATGCCGAAAAGCATTATAACTGGGAGGCGATCGCCCAACAAACCATCGATGCCTACCAGCACATTTTGTCATCTATAGCAGAAGGAAGAAGGAAAGCACGACACGGATACACGGATTAATTATTTAGTGTCCGTCAGATTTTGAAGGAAGAAGGAAGAAGGAAGAAGCAATAAAATCAATCGTTTCAGCCATTAACAGCGTCCTAACCGTCTTGGCGGTTGCTATATTAACTAATGCAACAGAGGTTTACCTTTTACTTCTTTTCCTGCTGCGAGTTATGGCGCTCCTATCAGTATTTGCAGGCGAGATTTTTTCAACGCTCCTTTTGGTTTGAACATCACTAGAGTCGGAGTTTGAGGTACTGACTGCGGGTTTTCTTCTAACTATAATCGGAACATTAACAGATCGACCGCATCGCCGGCCCAAGGAGTCGATATTCCTGCGATAATCGCAGATTACAGCCTGTGCAGTAGGTTCTTGACACTCATTAATAAAGTTTTTTGCTAATTGGTAATTATTGTTGTCTCCCTGCTTTGAAAAAAGTTCGACGGCTTGGTTGAAGTCTGCTAATGCTTGCGATTTAGTTCCCAGCATACAGCGAATCGCACCTCGTTCTAAATAAGCTAAAGCATAATCAGGATTGACGCGAATAGCTTGTTCGTAATTCCCGATCGCCTTTTGCTTGTCTCCCAATTCATAGTATGCTTGACCTCGACCAAAATAAGCTTCTGCTAGGTTAGGATTGAATTGCAGCGCTCGATCGTAATTGTAAATTGCCTGCTGCTTGTTTCCCTGTTGTGAACTCGCAATTCCCAATCCGAGATAAGCTTGGGGTATGTTGGCATTCAGCCCTAAAGCTTGAGTAAAATTGGCGATCGCCCCAGGAACATCTCCCTTTTGAATTTTTAAAGAACCTTGGTTGCTGAAGTTGGTGGCTTTTTGAGCGATCGCCAGTCTTTGACTGATAACAGCGAGATTTTTTCGGTAATTAGATAACTTATTTTGAGCTAAATTATAGATAGGTGTACGCGATTCGATCGCTTCTAAAAGCCCGATCGCCTGTTGCCATTTACTTTGCGACTGATGCCAAACTTCTATTGGATGAGGCGGTTTTTGCACGAGCACAGCAGCTTCCAGCGCCAACTTTTGAGCTTTTTCTAGATTTTCTGCAGCCTGTAAATTTTGCTCGACAGCAACCAAATTCGGGCCTAACGTCAGCAAATCAATTCTCGCCTGTGGATATCCCAAGCCGGGGAAGTTAGGAATTTTTTCTAAATTCGCGATCGTTTCTTTAAGTCGTTTATCGAAACTTCTGAGTAGGTTGATATCGGTTGCTTGCGCTGCATTCTGCGTTTCAACGGTTAGTATTTTTGATTGCTTCAGCGTTTCATTTCCCGATCGCATAAAGGCGAGCGCTACTGCACCAGTCCCCAGCACCAAAACCCCTAAACTTGCCGCTAAAGCTAGCGGTATTTTGCGGTTTCGGGAATTAACTTGATGGTTAATTTGCGATCGCGGCGGGATTTCCGTCTCCCCGGAAGCTGCCGCTTCTGACTCCACTTCCAACTCCCAAGCCGGCAACTGCAAATCATCTGCTGCCATTTCCGGTGCCAACTCGTTAGTAATTGGAGCAGTATTATTGCTATTTTTGCTACAATACTTGTCAACAAAACTCTGCAATCCAGCTTGAGATCCTTGTCCTACCGCCTGAAATCTCCACTCTCCATTCTTTCTGTGCAAACGCCCGAATTCTACAGCAGTTTCTCGCGAAAAATTCTCTTTTAATTTATACCGAACAAGTTCGGTTCCCGTATCCACATTGCAAATTTTGATAAAAGCATTTGTGATATTACTAAAATCTGCCTTAATTTTATCTGCTTCGTGAATGGTGACAGCAAAAGTTATTTCCTCAATTTCAGGATTAACTTTTTCTAATATCAAGCCGTAAATAGTCTTGTTTTTTTGACTTGGGTTGTTTTGTGCAGGAATCGATTGCAGTAGCGAACCGTCACAGGATTGCAGGTTATTGTAAAATATAAAATATTTATCGTTAGGCACTTTACCGTCAGAACCTAGCATAAATGCAGAGACATCAATCTCGTAGCTTTGTCCTGCCTCTGTCAACTGCCAACCAAGGGCGATCGCCATTTTTTTCAAATCCGGCGCTTCTTGAGAAAGATTAAATCTTTCACCCTTACTTAATTGCATTGCCATCTGCTTATTTATAAAAGATAAAAATTGATATAGCTCACTTTAATATAAATTGGTGTCAAAATCTTTTATTTTTAATAAGACTTAATATTAACTTGCGTCTGATAGCAGATCAGATTTAAAATATGTGATTTTTGTGGCCGGATTTACGAAGATTTACTGACATATAATTCAATTAACTTGGGTTAAAGCCGATCGCCCCTAGCCTCCCTTAAGCGGAGCAATGTTATTGCTATTTTAGCTACAATACTTGTCAACAAAACTCTTTAATCCAGCTTGATATCCTTCTCCTACCGCCTGAAATCTCCACTCTCCCTTCTTGCGATACAAGCGACCAAATTCTACAGCAGTCTCTCGCGAAAAATTATTTTCTAATTCATACCGAGCAAGTTCGCTTCCCGTATCCAAATTGCAAATTTTGATAAAACTCTTTGTGACATTGCTAAATTTTGCATTAATTTTCTGTGCTTCGTGAATAGTGACAACAAAAGTTATTTCGACTATTTCAGGATTAACTCTTTCTAAGATAACGCCATAAATAGTCTTGTTTTCTTTACCTTGGTTGTTGTCAGGAATTGTTTGCAGTACCGAACCGTCAGAGGATTGCAGGTTATTGTAAAATATAAAATATTGATCGTTAGGTATTTTACCGTCAGAACCTAGCATAAATGCAGAGACATCAATCTCGTAGCTTTTTCCTGCCTCTGTCACCTGCCAACCGAGGGCGATCGCCATTTTTTTCAAATCCGGCGCTTCTTGAGAGATATTAAATCTTTCACCCTTACTTAATTGCATGGCTATCTACTTATTGGTAAATAATAAAACTTTATATTGTTCATTTTATATTAAAATGACATCACAATTTATGATTTTTATTAAAATTTAATATTTGGCGTTTGATAGCGGGATCGATTAAAAATACGTGCTTGCTGTCTAGGAATTTATTGAAACTTACTTAGATATAATTACGCAAGTAAAAACCGGGTTTTCTAGAAAACCCGGTTTTGAGAATTGAACTTAATTTAATCCTAATTTTGAGCATTTTCAGAACTAGGTGGCAGGGTGACAAAATTACCGAAAGCTGCAACGGTTGGATAGGTTTTTTTGCCCACTTGAGTTTTGTAAATGCTGACAAGGCCTAAGTTCTGACGTTCCGTTGTATTGTCGAGCAAGTGTTCGATCGAGCTCCGTTGCGAAGTTAGCAAATTTTTGCAACTGCCGATCAACGCCTCTGCAACGCCGCTCAACGCTTGAGGCACGCGAGAGTCCTTACACACAGTGGTTTCCAACTCGGTTTGGAGTACGCCGGAAGCATAAGTTAAATATTTGTCTCTAGGAGGATTTGTAAATGCCATACCGGCGGCTAACACGGTTAGGGCGATCGCCACTTTTCCGATATTGCCGAAAAAATTAGAAGTTGGTTTGTGAGTATTCATTGGTTTATCAATAATCATTTTTTTCTTAGCTCCATTGAGTTATAAGCTTCTCTAAATTTAAACTACACGTTCTCAGAAACAAATTTCATAAAAAAGAGGACAGTTTGTAGATTGGAGATTAGTTGCGAGTGCCAGCGATCGCGATCGAGAGGCTCCCACTCAAATATAATTTGGATTTAGCCCGATGGGAGATCCGCAGTTTAACTTCCTTATACTCTACTTTCTCGCCCCAATCCGGTAAATTTTCACTTAGGCTCTTGTAAGCTCTTGTAGCGTGCCCATTGTGTACCAATCGGTAAATCTGTACACAATGCGCCGTGGGACACCCCGTCAACCGGTCTTGCTAAGCACACCCTACGCAAACAGTGGTTGAGGGCGCGAATAATCGCGGTAAGGTGCGCCCGCACGCCCTAGATTTAGTTTCGCTTTGATTTTTGTCGATCGATCTCCCGCTGCAATTCTTCAATCTGACGGCGCAAAGCCTCCGTCTCGCTGTTAGGCGCTTGGGACTTCACATCAACCGCACCCTCAGCCACAGCCCGCTTGTAGTTTCCCAGTTTGATTTGGCGGTATTCCTCGGAACTTGCCCAGTCTCGCAAATACCGCAGGCGTTCCACCGGGAAAGGGTGACTCAGCATCACGCCTTGACCGCCGTTGTACAGTAAAAATTTATACACTTGATTGAGATTGTCGCGATCGAGCTCTTGATAATTATCAGACTGGCGGATAAATTCTTGCAAACTGCATTGGTCAGCATATTTACTGCTAACTCCCGCAAGTTTCATCATCGTCTTCATCACGCTATTCAAATCATCAGTTACTAACAAAGCCGCCCGATCTGCGGATAATTCCGCCTTGCGCCGCCACTCATAAAAAGCGTAAATTAAACCGCTTCCGACCATATTTCCCAGCCCGAAAGTCATCTCGCCAATGGTCGAGGCGACGCTCATCGCCCACATCGCCATTTGATTTAAAATTGGATGGCCGCATTTTATGTGTCCCAACTCGTGAGCCAGCACTGCCTTGATTTCCGCCTCGTCCAACAAGTCTAAAAGACCCGTATTTAACACTATGTAAGGCTGGTTTTTTCCTAGGGCGTAGCTGTTAACGGCGGGATTTTGAGACACAAACAAACCCGGTTCTGGAAAAACATCTAAATCCTGCACGCACTCCCGAAATATGTGATAAATGCTGGCATACTGGCGCGGCCCGACTTGAATGCTATTTCCCATTAAGTAAACGAATTGCGGTCGTTCGTAGATAAATTCTACAAATTTGCTGGCAATTAAGTCAAATCCCGGTACGCTGCGTAACGCTTCTTCGGCTTGGCGATCGAGCGGATGCTGAAATGCTTCGCTAGAAATTCCAGTATAAGTAGGCATGGTTGTTGCAAAAATTACATGAATAAAATCAGTATACTGAACCGCTGGCGGTACAGACGGACACCTGACTTTTTTGGGTTCTGATTAAATACTGACAAATTAATTGGAAAATTGTGTTGAGTCGATCGACCAAACTTGCGAACACCCACAAATCCTAAAATTAGCGTTAAAATTGTTTTTCTGCTACAAGGGCGATCGACCAATATCTTTCGCGGTCTGTGAATCAAAAATAAAAACGTGAAATAATGGCTATCCTGCAACTCGAAAACGGTACAACCTACACTCAATTAAGCGATATTGCGCGCGAACTCGCGCCTTTAAACATTCAACTCAACCGCTGGCCCGTGGGTGACAGCGCTGAAATTCTGGAATTGCTAGCGAAAGATGCTCTTGACGACAATCAAAAAGAGCAAATCCTGCAAGCCCTCGACGGCTACTTTCAGCAACTCAAGGAAACCGCAGGCTATCAGTCGCGCGACTTAATCGTACTGCACCCAGACATTCCCAACATCGACACCGTGCTGTCGAAATTCAATAAGTGCCACATCCACGCTGACGATGAAGTCCGCTATATCGTAGCAGGCGAGGGCATTTTTGGCTTCGTGCGGCCCGACGGTAGCCAAGTGGAACTCACGGTGCAGCCAGAAGAATTTATCAATGTACCGGCGAATACAGAACACTGGTTTTATTTGACTGCGGCCCGGAAAATTAAAGCTGTGCGATATTTTACCACCACAGAAGGCTGGACGCCGGAATACACGGATACGGAAATTCGATCGGGCTTAGCTACTGTTTGAACAGAGTTGACAGTTGACGGTTGACGGTTGACGGCTATCCTCAAATCATCTAAAAATCCTCAAATCCAGCCTCAAACTTTGTGGTTTTCTCGCAATATGCTCAAAGCAACCGCCTCCGCCACCTTAATCCCATCAATCCCCGCCGACAGGATTCCACCCGCATATCCTGCACCTTCCCCAGCAGGATAAAGGCCTTCTGTATTCAAACTCTGATAATCTTCCCTGCGCTTAATCCGAATCGGCGAAGAAGTGCGCGTTTCCACCCCAGTTAAAACCGCATCATCCATCGCAAATCCTTTGATCTGTTTGTCAAAAGCCGGAAGTGCTTCGCGGATGGCTGCGATCGCAAAATCCGGCAAACTTTCGCTCAAATCAGTCATCACAACTCCCGGCGTATAAGATGGCTGTACGCTTCCTAACGCCGTCGAAGGGCGATTCGCTAAAAAATCTCCTACAAGCTGCCCCGGCGCGTTGTAAGTACCTCCTCCTAACTCAAATGCCCGTTCTTCTAGGCGACGCTGAAATTCAATTCCCGCCAAAGGATGACCGGGATAATCTTCCGGCGTGATACCCACCACAATCCCGCTGTTAGCATTGCGTTCGTTGCGAGAATATTGACTCATCCCGTTAGTGACAAGTCGCCCCGGTTCCGACGCAGCAGCCACTACCAAACCACCGGGACACATACAGAAACTGTAAACAGAACGGCCATTTTGGCAATGGTGCACCAGTTTGTAATCGGCGGCACCCAAAAGTTTGTGGGCCGCGCGATCGCCAAAACGACAGCGATCGATTAACTGCTGCGGATGTTCCACCCGAAAACCAATAGAAAAAGGTTTAGCCTCGATGTAAACACCGCGCGAAAACAACATTTCAAAAGTATCGCGGGCGCTGTGTCCCACCGCCAAAACTATATAATTACTAGCAATATATTCTCCACTCGCGAGGGTAAGTCCCTGCACTTTTCCATTTTCGATGTGGATATCTTCAACACGAGTTTGAAAACGAATTTCTCCGCCTAATGATTCAATTTTTGCCCGCATAGTTTGGACAATTCCTACGAGCTTAAACGTACCAATATGCGGCTTATTAATATATAAAATTTCCGGTGAAGCTCCCGCATTCACAAGTTCTGTCAACACCTTGCGCCCGTAATGCTGGGTATCTTTAACTTGGCTGTAGAGTTTGCCGTCGGAAAAAGTACCCGCACCGCCTTCGCCAAACTGAGCGTTAGATTCTGGGTTGAATTCGGTTTTTTTCTTCCAAAATCCAAAGGTGTCAACTGTGCGATCGCGCACTGCTTTGCCGCGTTCTAAAAGGATCGGGCGAAATCCCATTTGTGCCAGCATCAGGCCTGCAAAGATACCGCAGGGCCCCGTACCGATCACAATGGGGCGGGGAACGGTCAAATTGCTGGGGGCTTCGGCTACATAGCGATAATTCATGTCTGGTGTTACCGTGACATGAGGGTCTTTTTTGAGGCGTTGCAGATGTTGTTTTTCCTGTGTCGTTTCCACATCCACAATATAGACAAGGACGATTTCTGCTTTTTTGCGAGCATCGTAGCTGCGCTTGAAGATGGTATAGCTGAGCAATTCTTCGGGGGGGATTTGCAGCTTTTTGAGTATGGCGCTGGCGATCGCACTTTCAGGATGATCTAAGGGAAGTTTGATTTCGGTTATTCGTAACATATAGTTGTCAGTTGTCAGTTGTCAGTAGGGGCGGTGGATGGTGCGTGCGGGCCCTCTTAGTTGGTAGGGGCGGTGCCCCCGTGCGGGCCCTCTTAGTTGTCAATAGTCAATAGAAAAATCGAATAAAATCAGTCGAATAAAAGTATTTAGGAATTGTGCACGGGTAGCTAAAAAGCGTTTTTTTACGAGAATAGGGGTGGCAACCAGCAGATTTCGTAAAAAACCCGGTTATGAGAGTCGGAGTGCGATCGCGAATTTTATTATAACTATTTAACCCGACATTCTATGGGCGATCGCCAGTAGATTTTTGACTTTTGACTTTGATTGGATAATTGCAGAAGCGTTATAATAAACAAAAAATTAAGTTTTGTAAAGACCCTTGACTGCAACATTCACACCCAAAAACAGCCGCACCTGGCACGCTCTCAACCCCCTGTGGCAAGGAGCAGAAGACGCAGTAAAGAAGGGTTTGCCCCACACCAAACTAGCACCGGCGTGGCAAATAATGCTGCTAGGCGACGGTTCCCCCACCCGTCACCTGCAACTGCTGACAGGGGAACCCACAGAAGTAGACGTAATCGATATGTCCTTGGTGGGTGACGATGCAGACGGCGCACCCCAGCAAATTGTCGCGGTGCCCGGGCCGCGCCTGCGCCGCCAAGTGTGGCTGCGGACAGCTTCGGGACAGCGCCTCGCCTACGCGACTTCTTGGTGGGAAGCGAGTCACGTAGACGAATATTTGCAAAATAAATCTTTGCCAATTTGGGCAAGTTTAGCGCGGCTGCGGACAGAATTGTATCGCGACGTGCAAGGCATTTATCTCGGCGATTCGGCGATTTTAGAGTCAGCTTTTGAACAATCGGGGCCTTTTTGGGGGCGACACTATTTGTTTTGGCATCACGGTAAGCCGCTGACTCTGATTTATGAGGTGTTTTCACCTTATTTAACTAAGTATTTGGGGCCGATGCACTTGGATGTTGATTCATAAAATGCGATCGCTCTTCGAGAACCCTGTTAGATCAAATATCGGAATTATCGATCTCTCTGTTCTCTTCCTCTGCGTTCTCTGCGTCCTCTGTGGTTTAATCCTTCAGATTCATAGTTGTTTGCCGAAATTTCACTCGCAAACCGTCGCGCGGGTGCGGAGTCGGTACTCGGATTAAATTCAAATCTTGATCCGGTAACAACTCCCATTCGCACTCCCGAACCATCCTCGCCGCAAACAATTTCATTTCCAAGCGGGCGAACTCTTTTCCCAAACATTCCCGCAAACCGCCGCCAAAGGGCACGTAACTAAAAGGTTTCGCATTTGTCGATCGATCGCCCGTAAATCGATCGGGATCAAAGCGATCGGGTTCGGGATAAACTGCGCTATCCTGATGCGTCTGATTAATTTCATACAAAATGCTCCAACCCTTGGGAATTTCGTAGCCGCCGAACTCGCAAGCCTTAATTACCTGCCGAAAACCGCCTCCCACCGGCGGCACCAACCGCAGCACTTCTCGCATCACCTGCTCTAAATAAGTCATTTGTTTGAGCTGTTCCAGAGTTAGCGGTTCAGTTGCAGGAAACTGCTGTTGTTCGGCGCGAATTTTTGCCATTACATCGGGGTTTTGAGCCACGAGAAGACAAAAAGAGGCGATCGCCGAAGTCAGAGTCTCGTGTCCCGCAAACAACAGCAGCAGCACTTGATCTTTCAACTCCTCCAAACTCAGAGAATTCCCCTCATCATCGCGAGCACAAATCAGCAAACCCAAAGCATCACTCCCGCCGGGGGCTGCTTGCTGTCTGTCTCGAATAATATTTTCTAGTTCTGCTAACAGCAAATCTCGGCATTTTTTCGCTTTCCCAAACTTTGTCCAAGGCACATCTAAAGGAATAGAAAATAATCCCTCGCACCAAGTTTCAAAATAATGTCCCAGCGCCGTATCCGAACCATTGTCAATCCCAACTAACAGCTTGCTTGCAACATCAAAAGTATAATTTCTCAGTTCGGGATACCAAGCAAACTCGCTCATTTGCGTCCACCTTTGCAAGTAGCGCCCCGTGATATCTTCCATCCCGCCGATGTAGCCGGCCAGAGCTCGCGGTTGAAATGCTTGATATAGCAGCTTGCGCCGATTTTGGTGTTCCGAACCCGTTTGCAGCGCCAAGGAAAGGGGCCCTAACAGCGCTTTGGTGCTAGGAGGCCAACTCACAACAAAATACTGGTTTTCATGGCTTAAAACAAACAAATTCGCCTCCTGGCCGCACACAAACACGGTAGGTTGTCCGAAGATGCTGGTTTTGAAAATTGGCCCGTACTGTTGGTGGCGTTTTTTGGCAAATTGAGAATCTTTCAAAAAGTTGAGAGTATCGCCAATTAGCGGTAAACCTAAACTGCCTGGAGGTAATGCCATTTTAGATTTTAAATTTTAGATTTTTAATATTATATCAAACTCTGAGGACTAAAGTCCTCACTACAAACCTATTTAATTTTCTATTCTTTTAATCGGAATCTCGATCGCAAATTCAGTACCTTTCCCCTTCGCCGAAAAACAGTTGATTTTACCTTTGTGTTTTTCGACAATAATTGAATGGGAAATTGCCAAACCCATTCCTGTACCCGAACCGATCGGTTTTGTAGTATAAAAAGGGTCGAATATCCGCTGCTTGACTTGATCGGCGATACCTGAACCATTATCAGAAATTCCAATCACAGCGCAAGTACCTTCTACCTCTGTACGAATGCGGATAATTCCCGGATTTTCCGGCGGATATTGTAAAGCATCGATCGCGTTAGCGATAATATTCATAAACACCTGATTCAACAGTCCGGCGTAGCATTCCACCAGCGGCAATTCTCCATATTCTTTAATGACTTGAATGGCTGCGCGGTCTTGCTGAGCTTTCAGACGGTGTTCTAAAATCATTAATGTGCTGTCGATGCCTTCGTGAATATTAACATCTTTCATCTCCGCTTCATCGAGACGAGAGAAATTCCGCAAACTCCGCACAATATCCCGGATGCGAGTTGCTCCTACCTGCATCGAAGATAGCATTTTTGGCAAGTCGTCGAGCAAGAAATCCAGTTCTAACCGCTCTATTTCTTCCTGAAGATTTGGAGAAGGTTCTGGGTGTTCGTCTCGATACATTTGCAGCAGTTTTATTAGGTTTCCGGTGTATTCTTCAGTGTAGGTTAGATTGCCGAAAATAAAGCTGACTGGGTTATTAATTTCGTGGGCAATTCCTGCTACCATCTGACCGAGACTGGACATTTTTTCGGCTTGGACGAGTTGAGTTTGAGCTTGCTGGAGTTCGCACAGAGTTGTTTCGAGTTGGGCAGTTTGTTCTTGCGCGCTCCGGGCTGAATCGACGCTTTGAGTGTAGAGTTCCGCTTGATTAATGGCGATCGCCAATTGATTGCCCACCGCCACTAACAGTTCCACTTCCTCATCGCTCCAACACCGCACTCCGCTAGAAGCGCTACAGGAAATTACCCCAATTTTACCAGCCGATGTTTGAACCGGAATGTTCAGCAGAGAGTGGTATCCTATATAACTGAAAAACTCCCGCTCTACTGGATCGGTAACAGTCTCAAAATCATCGATCCGAATTATTTCCAAATTAGCAATTCGCTCCGCATGAGAACCAGTTGCAGTAACAGGAAATACACCTAAAAGTGAATAAAGATTGGCATTTTTTGCTTCGTACTGCACGTCCCAAATTGGCGGTGATGCCTCTGCATGATACCAAATAAACAGGCAGCTATCGAGCATCAGCAAATCGCGAATCTGCTGCACAGTTGTTGCCAAAATAGTATCTAAATCCAACGATTTGCGGATATTGCTAGCTAGTTGGTTCAGCAATATTTCCTGCTCTGCTAATTTGCGAAATCTTGCTTCCGACTCTTGCAACTGTCTTTGAGATTCTTTTTGTTTTGTAACGTCCAAACCTAAACCTATCAACCCGATCGCCCTGCCACAATCATCTTTGATTTGAGTTTTAATTGTCTCCACCTGGTGATACTCGCCGTCAGCCAACTGGAGCAATTCTTCAGAATAACAGGGAGTCTCTTGGCTCCACGCTTGCGCGTCAGATGCCATGCAGTTAGCAGATGCTTCTAATCCCAAAACTTCGGAATAGTGAGAAGCTGCCAAAAATTGATCTTCGGATACAGCGACATCTTCGCAGAAAGTTTTGTTAACTAATAACATCCGCCCGCTAGGATTTGCCATCCACACCCAGATCGGAGCGTTATCAATAATTGTCCTCATAGTTTGCTTTTGGGCGGCGAGAGCCATTTCTGTTTGTTTGCGCTTGATTCCCAAGGCGATCGAATCAACACTTGATGCTAAAGCAATTAGTATTGATTCCTGCAACTCGTGGCGAGCAAACATCGCGATTACTCCCAGCAACTGATTGTCAACAATTAGGGGATATCCAGCAAAAGCTACCATTCCTTCTCGTTTCGCCCATTCTTTGTCACTGACTCTGGGATCTGTTTCCACAGAATTAGTGATGTGAGGTTTTCGCTCTCGGGCGATTAAACCAATCTTGAACTGGCCGACAGCAATGCGGCTATGAGCGCCGTCAATGTGAGTATACATCCCCCCGCTTGCTTGCAATTCCAAGACATTTCCCTCTTCATTCAGCGTCCAAATCCGAGCAAACGCAGCATCCAAATGGCGCACAACTGCATCGGTGCAATATTGCAAAGTTGCAGGCAAAGTCTGGTTTTGAGTGAGAGCAATTCCCACATCTGCTGTGAACAAAGAAAGTTTCAATTGTTCTGCTAAAGCTTGTTCTGCTATTTTGCGCTCTGTAATGTCCGTAGCAGCACCGAGACGCTGGTGAATTTTTCCATCCTCTGTTCTGCTAAATACAACATTCCGGCCGACTAACCAGTGCCAACAATTCTGTCGATCGCGCAGCCGATATTCGTACTCAACAACCTCGCCGTCGGGAGCATTTTCTAATTGCTGCAAATATTCGGGATATTTAGCTAAATCATCAGGGTGGATAATGGTAGATAACAGACTGCTGCCCATTTGTTCAACTTCTTCGGCCGTATAGCCGAGGATGTCAGTGATTTTGCGGTTGCTGTAGACATTTCGCTGCTCAGTTTCGTCGTAAACATAGAGAATATTCGGACTGGTATTGGCAATTCGCTCAACAAAATGCTGGCTGGCTTGCAGCGCTGCTTCTGCAAGTTTTCGATCCGTAATGTCGATCGAATTACCAATTATGCGGTAGATGCTGCCAGAGGCATCCCGCAGCGGTGTCAGAGTGACGATATACCAGCGTTCTGCGCCTTCTAACTCGGTGCTGGTTTCGTAAGCAATCGAGCTGCCGGCTGTCAAACAATCTACGTAACTTTGTCGAAAAATTGCTGCTATTGGCGGGGGAAAAATTTCTTCTGGGGTTTTGCCTTTGAAATCAGCACTCAAAATACCTGTAGACGCTTCTGCAGCAGCATTCCAGCCAGCGTAGCTAAACTCTCTTTCTGCGCCGACATCTATTACGAAAATAGGTTGATTAGAGCCGTTATAGATGCTGTTTAAAAATTCTTCTTGTTCGCGCAATTGGATTTCGGCTTTTTTGCGTTCTGTAATGTCGCTGCAACTGCCGACAACGCGATAAATTTTGCCCGATCCGTCCCGCAGCGGAGTCAGAGTTACGATCGACCACATTTCTCTAGCGTCAAAACTAACGGGATATTCGCGGGAAAGCGAGCTGCCTCTTTCCAAACAGTCGATCAAATTCTGCCGGAACATTGCTGCTGTAAATGGATCGAAAAGCTCTTGGGGAGTTTTGCCACGCCCGAATTCGCTGCTGATGCCACTGAGTAAGTCGGATGCTGGGTTCCAGCCGGCGTAGCGAAACTCTCCATCTGCACCGATATCTATTACGAAAATGCTGTAGTCTACGCCGTCGTAAATGCTGCCCAAAAATTCTTTTTGCTGCTGTATTTCTTGTTCTGTGATTTTGCTCTCTGTAATATCCGAGTGTATTCCCACCCACAGGCGAACGCTGCCGTCTGCGTTCAATAGGGGCACAGCGCGCACGCTCATGTACCTGTACTCGCCGTCGTGCCGCAGCAAGCGGTGTTCTATTGCGAATAAGATGCAGTTGGCAACTGCATCAGACCACATCCTGGCAGTATATTCTCTGTCGTCTGGATGGACGTGATTGAGCCACCCCCAGCCTTTAAGTTCGTGGTAAGTCGCTCCTGTGAATGCACTCAATCCTGTTTGTTCGCCGATAACTTCGCCGGCGGCTGTAGTATCCCAAACAATTTGGGATGTGGCTTCAATTAAGCAGCGGTAGCGTTCCTCGCTTTCTTGCAGGGCTTGTTCTGCTTGTTTGCGATCGCTAATATTGCGAGAAACTCCGACTACACCGGTGATGTTTCCAGCCCGATCGCGCAAAGGACTTTTGGTAGTAAAAAATGTCAGGATGTTACCCTCACTATCTTTTATTGTTTCCTCGATCGCTTCCTCAATCCCAGCTTGCCAGATCCGGCGGTCATTTTCCACAAGCATATCTGCAATATCCGGCGGAAATAATTCTGCATCTTTTTTGCCAATAATTTCTGACTTTGGGACACCAATAATGGCCGCAGCCTTAGAATTGACCAATAGGTGGTGGCCCTGAGTATCTTTGACAAAAATGCTGTCGCCTGTACTTTCGATTATGCTTTCAAAGAGGATGTTTCTCTCTAGTAGCGCTGCTTCTATTTCTTTGCGATCGCTGATGTCGCGACATATGGCAACTACGCCGACAATATTTTCCTGAGAATCGCGCCAAGGGTATTTCGCTGTTAGAAACGTTCGCACAACTCCGTTTTGTGGTATGTCTTCTTCATAAGTAAAACATTCTCCCGTAGCAGTCACTCTGCGGTCTCCTTCGATAACTTGAGCGGGTATTTCACCCGGAAATAATGCTGAATCGTCTTTGCCTATAATGGCCTCGATCGGTTTTCCAGAAAATTGAGCTACTGCAGAATTTGCGATCGCGTACCGGCCTTCAAGATCCTTGACAAAAATCAGATCCGGCGTGCTTTCTATCACGGAACGCAAGATAGAATTGCTGTGTTGGAGAGACTCTTGGGCTTGTTTGCGATCGGTAACGTCGCGACCGACACCATACATCAATTCTTCTTCGCATACAGGGCTAACAGTCCAGGCTATCCACTTGTAAGACCCATTTTGACACAGCCAGCGATTTTCAAATCCAACGCTACTGTTGCCCGCAGCAATGCTTTCAGCTTCTTTGATAGTAGCTTGGCGATCGTCTGGATGCACGAATTCAATGAAGAGTTTGCCAACCATTTCGGCTGGGGAATAGCCGAGGATTTTTTCTGCTGCTGGGTTGATGCGTTTGAAATAACCGTCAAAACCAATGACGCACAACATATCTGGCGAGAGACTAAAAAAGCGATCGCCCTCGTCAGTTTTGCCCGATTGGCGATCGTTTTTCTTAGCAGCAGAGTCGTTCCATCCCGCTGCGGCCAGCAGAACAATATTTGCTATTACCAAAAATGCCAGGGCGATCGGGCGATCGTACAAACCACAGGCACCGCTTGCTACCAGCCACCCGTTTAGTACCAGCAGTACGACTATCAAAACTGAGAATTGGCTGCTGCGGGCGATCGTCCCTAAGCTGATGTTTTTTTTATACAGCATTCTGGATTTGGTTTTTTGTTTTCTGTTGACTTGTGCAGCCGTGATTTCTCTCAACCGCATTTGCAGAAAGTGCAACAATTTATTATTTATTTTTTTGATATGAACTGAATCTGTCATTTTTTCACTCCAAAATCAAGAGGAATATTGGCTGTTAAAAACTTAAAATAAAAATATCTAAATATTGTAAAATATTTTAAATTTGCGAATTTTAGTATTGTAAGTCCTACCTAAATCTCAGCATTGCCACAAGCGAATTAAGTATATTTACGGAATTAGCAGTTATTGTTAATAGCTAACGCACCTATTTTATAATTGTTTTTTCAACAGGCTTAGAGGGTTTATTTCTTATAATGCACTAAACATTGCTGTCAGTCATTGGACATTTGGCCTAATCTAGCTAGTCCCGACACACAAATTAATTATCTACAGTAAATGCGTCTTAATCTGCAGTCAGCCTCGCGATCGAAGATTTAGGCACTCTTGTCTGCTGCTTCGCGGCCTAATTGCTGTTGGCGAATGCGTTCCAAATTGCCCGCCGGAATAGCAGCTATAAGTTGCTTGGTGTAAGCTTGTTGCGGTTGGCGGTAAATGCGCTCGGCTGTGCCCATTTCCTCGATTTTACCTTTGTTCATGACGATCGCCCGATCGCTCATAAACTTAACCACGCTCAAATCGTGAGAAATAAAAATATAAGTCAGTCCAAACTCTGTTTGCAACTCCTTGAGCAAATTTAAAACTTGCGCCTGTACCGACACATCTAAGGCAGAAACCGACTCATCGCAAATAATAAACTTTGGATTCAAAGCCAAAGCTCTAGCAATACAAATTCGCTGCCGCTGCCCGCCCGAAAACTCGTGGGGGTAGCGCCGCATAATATCGGGATTCAAACCCACTCTATCCAACAAATAAGCCGCGCGATCGCGCTGTTCTTTCTGGTTCTTGCCAAAGCGGTGAATCACCATCGGTTCCATCACCGCCGCCCCAACACTCAGGCGCGGATCGAGAGAACTAAAAGGGTCTTGAAAAATAATTTGCAAATCGCGCCGCAGCCACCGCAATTTGCGATCGTACTCTTTTTGCCTTTGATAATTAGCGATCCACTGCCCTCTCGCACTACTTTTCGCAGGAGGAGTAATTTCTTGACCTTCAAAAAATACTTTACCGCTGGCGATCGGAATTAATTGCAATAAAGCTCTTGCTAAAGTTGATTTTCCGCAGCCGGATTCGCCCACCAAACCCAAAGTTTCCCCAGGATAAACCTCAAAAGAAATATCGTTGACTGCCATAAATAAACGTTTAGTTTCGCCAAACATTCCCTGCACGGGAAAACCGACTCGCAAATTATTAACAGCTAACAAAGGCTGGGAAATATTCGGCAGTCTGGGCGGTTTTCCGGTGGCAAAAGCGGAAAGTCCGCCGCTACTGTCGCCGTCTAAATCGATATTTTTCTCGACAATTACTAATTCGCCGTTGGCATTTGTGCTGACATCCATAAAATCGGAAACCGTCGGTAAGCGGCGCCTTTGCCGATCGAGAGTTGGGCGGCAAGCTAACAGACCTTTTGTGTAAGGATGTTGGGGATTGCTGAAAATTTGTTCGATCGCAGCGCACTCAACAATCTTGCCTCGGTACATCACCGCCACCGTATCGGCAATTTCAGCAATGACGCTCAAATCGTGGGTAATAAAAATCATTGCCATGCCTCTAGAGTCCCGCAACTCGCGCAGCAAAGCTAAGATTGTGGCTTGGACGGTTACGTCTAAAGCCGTGGTAGGTTCGTCAGCAATTAATAATGTCGGATTGCAGGAAATGGCCATTGCAATCATCACGCGCTGGATTTGACCGCCGGAGAGTTCGTGGGGGTAGCGATCGAGCATAGCTTGTTTTTGGCCGTTGATGAGCTGCATCAAATCGCGATCGGCCTCCCGACCAGCTTCTTGCTGTTCCAAACAGCGCTGCCGGAGTTCCTCGTCTCCTGGTAGCAGCTTCACCTCTTGCAGTAGAGAAGCAGCTTTGCGCCGCGCTTCTGTCTGCGACACCTTTTGGTGCAGACAAATGGCTTCTGTGAGTTGAAATCCGATCGTGTAAACAGGATTTAGCGAACTCATCGGCTCTTGAAAAATCGTCGCAATCTGGCTGCCCCGGTAGGTTTGTTTTTCCCTGTCCGGCATGGCCAACAGATTCACGGGCCCGTGGCTAGCGCCGTCTTTGGTGGGAGAAAACCAAATTTCGCCTTCTATCTTCGTTGACGAACTAGACAGCAAATTCATCACGGCCAGGGATGTTACCGATTTTCCTGACCCCGATTCTCCCACGATGCCCAGAGTTTGCCCTCGCTTGACCTCAAACGAAACGCCGTCAACAGCTTTGACTGTTGCAGACGCATCGGCGGAGGCGGCAGATGGAAATTCAACCCGCAGGTTGCGAACTTCGAGGACGGTTTCACTCATGGATATCTACGGCAAAAGTTAAATACAGATTAAGTGGATTGTAGCAGGGGTCGCTCAAGGCAGAAGGCAGGGGGAAAGTCTGAATTTTTAAATTAGAAATTTTTTAACTAATGGCGATTTTCGCGCTGATGAGTGAAATATAGATGCTTGGGTAGGAGGGACACGGCACTGCTGTGTCCCTACTATATTTCATAGAATGAAAAACTGCGATCGAACTCAAAACTGACAAGTCGGAACTACTTAAGTGCCTTCTGACAGAGAGGAATTTTCTCAAAAACCTATGACTTGAGTGTCAGCAGGCAGTGCAGTGGCCTCGGAGACCTTTTTAAACACGGTTGCTTGCTCGTTTAAGGAATTAGGTCTCGCCTGTCCGGGATTGGTGCCTTGCAACTGAAGGCGCATTTGACCTTCGGGAGTCAACTCAAAAATAGTTTCAACGGTTTCTGTGCTGCTGAGGCCAACATCCAGGTGCATTGGTTTTTCACCGAGATTCACTTTGTATCTCATTTCTTTGGCGCGGGCTGCTCCGTCGGGGCCTTTAGCCATGAGAAACAATTTGCCTTCTGGGGCGAAGACGAAGGTGAAAGACTGACCGGATGGGACTGTACCTTGCCATTGACCTAGGAGTTGCTGGTCGATGTTGCTAGCGGCCGGGGCGGCTGCTTCGGCAATTTTTGGTTCTGCTGCGGATGCCGGGCCCGGTGAAGCGTTGAAGCTGGCGAGGATGCCGAAGCAAATGCCACTTGCGATCGCTTTGCCAATCATTTTTGAATTAGACATGAGACCGATCTAAAAATTGGTTATTCTTTTGTACACTCTAGCGGTTAAAGCGTAAATTGTTTAGCTTTAATTTCTTTTAGAGATAGATATATAGCCTTTCAAGCTCTCATAGGAGGTACTAGGCGGCATGGGCCTCCGTGGGCATAGGCCTCCGTGGGCATACCTCACTTTTTTGAGAACCGCTATAGGTGGATATTCAAACCTGCAACGCGGTTCTCATCCCAGATTAAAGCTTGTCTTGAGCTTGTTGAAGAATCACGGGCTGTCAGTTTTTTTGTGGTAAAGTCCAATACAAAGCTGGCTTTAAAGGCACAGCTCGCTGTCCTAAGTCGATCGTTCTCAACCCAGAACAGCTAACTGACTGTCGCGTTCAGGAGCGCCACCAGAGAATTTTGTCCTTCTGCTATTAATGCTATTTCATTAATTGCGTTCAGGAGCGCGATCGACTTGTTCTGTTTCAGATTGTGTCTGAGATTGTTGCGCTGCTTCCTGTTGATTTTCCGAGCGTTTAGTTCGCTCCAAAGCCTCTGCGTAAGACCAAGCTACGCTCACAATAAAAGCTTTGGCAATGCCGTCAAAATTTTTGGAATCATCGCTTTCGGGCGCTGGTGCTTTGGGGTTGCCGTCGTCCGTCATATTTTTGTTTTCTCCAGGGCTGGTTTTTCTAGCGAATGGCAGGCAATGTGCGATCGATACCCACAAACTTTGATTTTTCTTGCACCCGCACCCTACCGATCTTTGAGGGTATGACCTCGCTCACCATAAATAATATCATAAATACGCTAATTGCCCGATCGCATCAGAAAGAAACCTTAACTTCGCTGGTTGTCCGCAGCACTGACTCCTGCTGAAAACTGCGCTTGTAACTGTCGATTATTTCATTAATATATTTAGTTTTATCTGGGCTATTTTCATAAATTAAAATTACTATTTTTGAGTTTTCTAGAATCAGAATTCCCGAACTGTTAAAAAGCTGCCCGGAGCCGTCTAATACAGTTAGTCCTTCCCGAAAATGAGGGGTGATAGCTGTCTTGACAAACTGCTGCTATTCTGATTCCTAAACAATCTCGCCTCCCGGTTTAGTTAAACCAAAACACTGTTCATCTTTGAGGCAATTTGTTTGCTGTTATAATCGGAATTTTCGGGCAGTTTAGCGCGGGCCATTGTCGCCGGAAACACAGGCAGGACTAACAGCAGACAAGTCAAACCAAGACTGTGAAGATGTTTGTTTATATATTATTTTTAACGCTTCGTTGCTTAAACTACTGGCAAACATACACGCACCAAAACTGTCAATACCAATAAAGTTTGTATCTTACATCGTTTAAAATAATTTAAAAGTTAAATTTAGCTAAAAAAATAGTGCGAGATGTGAGGTTAAATGCACATCTTGCACTATATTAGGAACGGGATTTTCGACCCTTGCCACCAAAAAAACTATTCCTAATCCTTTAATTCGCGGATACTTCTCTTAGCGGTGTCTTGGTACATTTCCCCAAATTCTTTCACAGCAGCTCCTGCTTCTTGCCCGATCTTTTGAGCTCTCTCGCCCGGATCGTTTTTAGTTTCGCGAGCTTCTTGTCTCCATTCCCGAGTTGTTTGAGGTCTGTCAGGATTGTTGAGATCCCCATTTGAACCGACTTGTGCGTTATAAGCTTTGTTGCTGTTTCCCGCATCAACATTCGTTGTCATCAGCATGAAACCGACTAAGACAACACTCAAAAAACTCTTGATTTGAAAGCCCTTCAGCAGGGAATTGATGCGAGCGATCGCTGTAGAAATCAAATTCATCTCGGTAATACTCCGTCAGTTAATTGGCGATAATTTTCAACATTTTTTCATCTAATTGACTCGCTCCAAAATCCGCAGCTAACGCCAGCTTAAGCCGAACTTAGCTTTTAGATCCTGTCCGTTCGATTTACCGCAATCGACCGGAAATGATGTTACTTGCAATTAGCCACATCAATAGAGTTATAGGTGAGCGATAAAATCTCTTCAACACCAAACCCATGTGTGAGTCAACTAGCTTTTTCAAACACAAATATCACGTTAACAGCATCAAAATGCTTCTACCTCTTACTAAAGTCATAAGTTAGTTAGAAGCCGAACAACCAAAATTCAGCACATAGTTAGACAAATTTAGCTCGATCGCGCTATACAAGAGCGATTTTTATTGCAGCCGATCGCCCGTTCTGACATCAAACCAGTGCAGGAACTGAGCCGGCAAAACCAGCTCGACAATTTCAGAGTTCCACTGGCGGTCATTTGGCACCAAAAGCCGCACTGTTACCGACTCCACACCCTTAACTCGGACGCTAACCAAATTTTGCATTCCCAAGTTTTCCACTAAATAAACCTCACCTTTAATTGCCTCTGGGGCCGCTATCTTGCCGGCCTCTGCATCTGCAAAACCGACGTGTTCCGGGCGAATTCCCAAGACAATCTCTGGCGGCACACTAGGCCAATTTGGCAAAGGAACTTTAAAATCGCTCAACATCGCCGAATTTCCCTGGCATTTAAGCTCAAACAAATTCATTTGCGGACTGCCCACAAAACCCGCGACAAATTGATTGGCAGGACGGTTATAAATTAAGTGTGGGGGATCTAGTTGCTGGACAGTACCACTGTTGAGAACTGCGACTTTTGTAGAAAGCGTCATTGCTTCGGTTTGGTCGTGAGTTACGTACACTACAGGAGCTTTTTGTGATGCAAATAATTGTTTGAGTTCTGCCCTCACTTTTTCCCGCAATAATGCGTCGAGATTGCTCAAGGGTTCGTCGAGCAAAAATACTTCGGGTTGGCGCACTAAGGCGCGTCCTAGGGCTACTCTCTGCCGCTGTCCGCCTGATAATTTACCGGGTTTGCGATCGATTAATTCCGTCAATCCGAGGGATGTTGCAACTTCCGTCACTAACCGGTTGATTTCGCCGGAGGAGATTTTGCGAAGTTTGAGGCTGGATGCCATATTTTCGTATACTGTCATGTGCGGATAAAGCGCGTAACTTTGAAACACCATTGCAATATCCCGATCGCCCGGTCTGAGAGATGTCACATTGCGATCGCCAATTCTAATCTCGCCGCGAGTTGGCTGTTCCAATCCTGCAATCAACCGCAGCGTGGTAGATTTGCCACACCCGGAGGGCCCCAGCAAGGTGAGAAATTCGCCTTCGCTGACTTCTAAGCTAATATCTTTTACCGGTACAACTTTAGGGCTGTAGGTTTTATTGAGGTTTTTTACTTGCAGTTTTGCCATGATTTTTAATTGGGAATTGGGAATTGGGAATTGGGAATTGGGAATTGGGAATTGGGAATTGGGAATTGGGCATCGGGAAAACAGGGAATTGGGAATTGGGACTTGCTAGCAAATAACTAATGACTGTTGACTAATGACTAATGACTACTGACTGCTGACTAATTACTCGTTACCAGGCTCTGCCTGGTAACGCAGATCCGGAGGCTCTGCCTCCAATTTTCGTGTTTGAAAAGCGAGGCAGAGCCTCTGGATATCGGTTCCCAGGCAGAGCCTAGGAACCAGTTCAATCTAACTAAGAGGGCCCGCACGCACCATCCACCGCCCCTACCAACTGACTAATGACTACTGCCAACTGCCAACTGCCAACTGGCAACTGCCAACTGCCAACTGACAACTGACTATCCTTTGACTGCTCCGGCTGTTAAACCTTGAACAATGCGCTGCTGGAACACCAAAACCAGCAAAACTAAGGGTAGGGTTCCTAAAACGGTGGCGGCGGCGATCGGGCCGTAAGGGATTTCAAAGACTGACACCCCGCTGAGTTGAGCGGTAGCAACGGGGATTGTTTTCATGGATTCGCGAGTTATAAATGTCAGGGCAAATATAAATTCGTTCCAAGCTGAAATAAATGTCAAGATTCCGGTTGTGACTAAGGCGGGAAATGTCATCGGTAGCACGATTTGCCACAGCATTTGAAAAGTGTTGTAGCCGTCAACTTTTGCCGCATCTTCTAAATCTTTTGGCAGTTGTTGAAAGAAACTCCGCATTACCAAAATTGTCAAGGGCAAGTTGATAGCTGTGTAAGGAATAATTAAGGCTAAATAATTATTTCCTAAACTCAAAGCTTTGACTATTTCTAACAAACCCAAGAATAGCAGCACCGCCGGAAATAGCGTCACAATTGTTACAATTGCCAAAATGATTCTCTCGCCCCACAGTCGCAACCGAGCCAAAGCGTAAGCTGCGGGCGCGCCTACAGCTAAACACAGCAATGTGGAAGTAATGGAAACAAAAGCGCTATTTAAAATGTAAAGTGCAAACGGGCGGCGCTGGAACAAGGAGATGTAATGCTCGAAGGTGATTTGTTTGGGTATGTAGACGTTGGGAATGGCTGAAATATCTGCATTTATTTTGAAAGATGTCAGTACCTGCCAGATAATGGGTGCGAGGAAATATGCGACAATTAAGAGCGCTGAGATTGGCAAGATTAATTGCCGGATGTTAAAGGTTTTTTTGTGAGGCTGTTGGCGGGCGATCGACATAATTTATACCAATGAAAGGAAAAATTCAAACCGTTCAGCAATCTAAAATTTACAATCTACAATCCTCAAATCTCAAATCTCAAATCTAAAATCTAAAATCAATTGATGCGGGCTCTAGATAACAGATAAGCGGCGATCGCAACTGCTGCCACTAACAGCAAAAAAGTACACACCACCAAAGCCGCCCCGTAGCCAAAGTCTAAATACCTCATTACCGTGCTGTAAATGTAGATAGAAACCGTCTCCGTTGCCCCCGCCGGCCCCCCTCCCGTCATCACCTGAATCAAGTCAAAAATGCCGAAAGCTTGGGCAAATCGAAACAGCATAGCAATCACAATTTGGGGCATCAGCAGCGGCAAGGTAATTTGACGAAAACTCTGCCAACTACTCGCGCCGTCAATGGCGTGTGCTTCATACAAATCACCGGGAATCGATTGCAATCCCGCTAACAAAAGCAGGCTGACAAATGGCGTAGTTTTCCACACATCCGCTGTAATCACTGCCATCATTGCCAAAGTCGGATCTCCCAACCAGCTAATACTATTTTGAATCAATCCCAAGCGGATTAAAATATCATTAATTACGCCGTATTGGTCATTAAAAATCCACGCCCAAGCTACACCCATTAATGCAGTCGGCAGCGCCCAAGGCAGTAAGGAAATTGTCCGCACGATCGCGCGCCCTCTGAAAGATTGATTTAAGACTAAGGCAATGCCCATGCCGATAATTAATTCCAGCACAACAGAGGCGACTGTAAATATTGCGGTATTGCTTAAAGTTTGCCAGAAACGCCCGTCGCCTAACATTCGACTGTAGTTAGCAAAACCGGAAAAAACCAGTTTTAATTCTGTACCGAGGTTTTGGGTGAATAAACTCAGCCAAAAAGCGCGCAATATTGGGTAAGCAAACACTAGCAGCAGAATTATCAATGCTGGTGCTACTAATATCCATCCTGTTTTTTGTTCGCGCTGTCGCATTTTGTCTAATTGCATATTTGATATCAAATCCGTTAGTATCGGAATAGTAAATTTACTGTTGACTGTTGACTGTTGACTGTTGACTGTTAATTGTTGACTGTTGACTGTTGACATCATGTATGAGTGCAACCGGAATTGATATGAATCTCTAATTTCTTCCTCATTTCCCAGTTCATGGTTCTTCCAGTCTGCAGAGGCGGACATTGTTTGTATAGCCCCGAATTCCATTCGGCGGGTTCCATTCTGGTTGTATTCGGCGAATTCTCTTCGGCGAATTCTCTTCGGTAGGTTCCTTGTTTTACGAAGCTTTCGATTGTTTCAAACTGCTTAATAAATTACGAGTTTCGCTAGCTGCTGCTTTCATTGCTTGTTCTGCAGTCATTCTTCCGGTAAAAGCCGAACTCAAGTAGCGCTGTAAAATATCAGAAGCTTGAGCGTATTGTGCTATGGGCGGGCGTAAAACTGGCTGTTCCACTACTTTTAGCAGTTGCGGGTAGTGGGGATATTTGGCGACTATTTCTTTGTTGATAAATAGGGATTTGTAGCTAGGAATTAAACCCGTTTCTAAAATAAATTTGCGCTGGGTTGCTTCGCTTGTAAGGTATTTAATTGCTTTCCACGCTTGTTCTGGATGTTTTGAGGTTTTGGCAATTCCCCAGCCCCAGCCGCCCAAGCAGGAACCGCCTGTTTTACCCGTACTGCTGAGCATTGGCTCGATCGCAATTTTGCCTCTCACCTTCGATCCCTCGGCATTTGCTAGCTTCCAAACATAGGGCCAATTTCGCAAAAACAGGGCTTTGCCGTTTTGAAACAACAGCCGAGTTTCTTCTTCGCCGTAGGTGGTGACACCCGGTGGAGAAATGCCAGAGGCGATCGTATTTTTGAGAAATTCTACTGCTTGAATTGCCTCCGGTTTATCTAACCCAACTTCAAAAGTTTGAGGGTTAGCCCAGAAGCCGCCGAAACCGGAGAGCACTTCGACAAACATCGCAGAGACTCCTTCGTATTGTTTACCTTGCCACAAATAACCCCAAGTTGCTTTTCCCTTTTTTTGTAAGTTTTCAGAGATTTTTACCATCTCTTCAAAGGTTTTTGGCGCTGGAATTCCCGCTTGTTCTAAAATGTCTTTGCGGTAGTAAAGCATTCCGGCATCGGAAGCGTGGGGAATTCGGTAAAGTCTGCCCCGATACCGCCCGCCTTCGACGTTACCTTGAATGAATTTTGACAGTTGTTGGGGGGAAATTCTGTCTGTCAAATCCATCACCCAACCTGCGGCGGCAAATTTGGGAACCCAGACAATATCCATGTTGATGATATCGTAGGGCGAGTCGCCTAACAGAAAGGCAGATGTGTAAAGATTTTCTACGAGGTTTGTGTCAAATGGCCCTTCTATGAGGTCGATCCGAATATCGGGGTTTTTCTGTTCAAATTCTTTGACAAAGGGTTTCCAGTTAGCAATGTCTTGGCCTTGCATTAACATGGTGAGAGTGACTGGCTGCTGACTCTGTGCGGGCAGAATAAATAACAGCAAGATGGCGGCGAATGTGACGGTGCATAAGGCTAAAAGACGGGGACGCTTCTGCCTTCGCTGGGGTGTAAAATTTATTTTTTGCATTTGCTTGGGAGAAGTTCCTGTGCGATCGCCTTATTTCTCTCTTAACCCGCTTTCTGATGTTTCACGGGATTTAGCGAGTTTGTGTAATAAAAATTTAAGTAAACTTTAGCTTACTTAATAATTGTTGAGTGAAGAGTGCTAATTTGGATTGGACGAGTGCGATCGCGAGTTAAGTAAGCATCTATCTACAGACAGATATTGAGAGTATTGTCAAATATCGTTTCCGCTGGCATTTGGCATTGACTTGATTAAATCGTTTGGCCGGTGCGTGAGTAATAATCTGGGAGTCTGGATTTAAAAATTTCTTGCGCTCACGCACCCTAAAAATAAATAATTCTTCTTCCCTCTTCCTTCTTCCTTCTTCCCTCTTCCTTCGGATACAAAAAACACCGCTCCTCAAAACAGGAGAACGGTGCATAGGGGGTGTTATGGGTTGTTGTCTGGGATTAACCCTAACAAATCGCGATCGGCTGCGGGGAGGCCTTGTGATGGTTAAAAAATTGGCACAAACCTGCGCGCCTGTCCGCCTCGCGATCGACCTTTACTGTTAGCCCAACCATTCCACAACAGCATCTTGCTTGGTATTGGTGTGCCGTTCTGGGGTTTCGCGGTTGAATTTCATGTGGATGGCGCGGTTTTGTTCGCCGTCTGCTGCTACTGCAAAAATTGGATAGTCGATTAAGCCGTCTTGGAAAGACATCTGGAAGCGGAAAGTGCCGTCAGCATTGAGTTTGATCGGCTGTCCGCCTACGTAAACTGTAGCGTCGGGTTCGGTGGCACCGTAGACGATCAGTTCTGCGTCAGCAACTAACCAGAACTGGCGGGGGCGCATCGGGGCGGCGAAGCCAACTCCCGACATACCGACACCGGACATACCCATACCGGACATGGTGAGCCCGGACATACCGACACCGGACATACCGACACCGGACATGGTGAGCCCGGACATACCGACACCGGACATGGTGCGTCCCGACATACCGACACCGGACATACCCGCACCGGACATGGTGAGCCCGGACATACCTGCACCGGACATACCCGCACCGGACATGGTGAGCCCGGACATGGCGGGGGCTGCCCACATTCCGACACCGGAAGGGAACACGTAGGAACTCAAAGCTTGTTCGTGGATGCCTACTTGCTGAACCGAACCGGCGACGTGCGGCATGGAACCGAACATGGAACCAGCTACGCGCATCGATTCTGCCGATTCTGCCATGCCGAAGATTTCTTGGTAGATGCCGTTACGGGTGTTGTTGAAACTGTTACCGTTGCTTGCTTGTGCGATTTTTTTGGCAGGCGGAACCAGTTCGGCGAAGGTTTTACCGGACAAGTCTTCTTCCCAGTCGAGGGTGATGAATTGGTCTTCTATCCAGTCGCTGGGATAGATTGGGGGAACGCGGACTTCGGCCGATCGCGCTAAGATCAACCAACGACCGTCTGCACAGCGGTAGCCGATGTCGATCGCATAATCGCGATCGCTAACGGGGATCGGTACGTACCATTCCCGCGCCAGTTCGTCGCAGGGATATTCTTGAATGCTGTGCGGGCTTTGGATTTCGAGGTTAACATCTGTCACGTCGTAGATCCGCAGGGCGAGTTGCTGTCCGCCTTGGCGGCGCAATTCTTGTTTGCGATCGTTCGAGATATCCCAGTAGGTGTAAGCCCATTCTGGATCGCGCGGCATCAACACCACCCGACTTTCGCCGTAGCCGTTGGGCAAATCTGCTAAACCTTCATCGACAGACGACAAGGAACCGCCTGTTCTATCTTCTTGACCGAGTTCAAACTTTGCTGCTTCCACTGCTTCTTGTGCCTCTAGTTTGCGAGATGGACTGTATGAAAATTTGTTGCGCTGAATTTCTTGAATTGATGCCAGGAGTTGCGATTTCCGCATCCGGCTGTAGCGAGATACTCCACATTCGCTAGCGACTCTGCGGAGTTGTCGCAAAGTCATCTCTTCTAATGGTGGGCGTTCTTTTGCCATGAGTTTGTTCTCCTCTAATTTGCGATTGCGGGTTAGATTTTTTGTTTCAACACTTGAATAATGTGTTGATTTTTTGAGTTAGAAACTCTTTATAAGTGCAAGTTTTATCGAGCTTCCTAATCTCTCCAACCTTTGAAGCCTTGCTTGTGTTTAGCTTGTCTTGTCCCAAATTGCGATCGGGATTTGTGACTTTTTGGCTTCCGCGCGCACCGTCCGGTCTCAATAAAGCTTTATCTGTCGATTCTTGATTGACAAGATCGATTTTGCGAGTGCGATCGGTGCTGCTAGCAACGCTGTGCTGCCAGCACACGCGCTATTTGACTCCCATAGCTGCTTATTAATTGAAGCATTTCTTTGGGATCGCTTTGTCATGACTCAATGTTGCAGACAATTCGCGATCGGGTCAAGGGGTCTTTTGCCTCAATCATGGGTACTTATACGCATTTTCGTGATTTCGGGGATCAATATGTCAGGGAACCTTGATATATGGGAGGTTTAGGGGCTCGGTGTTGAAGAAAATGTCAGAATTTGATGACAATTTGCTCCCAAGGGGCGATTTCCTTTGGGATAGTCCCGCTTCACGGGTTTGTTGATGAGTCTGGGAGTAGCTGTAGCTGTAGGGTGCGTCGCCATTCACAATCCCTTGCATAAAAATCGACTTTTCGAGTAGCTTGCACCAGTGCCATAGCCGCCGAGTATAAACAAACCCAAAAATTATGTTGTAGCAAGACTTCAGAGAAATGGTATAGCTTGATATTTCTGATTCATTGCGGATTGTCTAGCTGATCAAACAGTTGATTTAAAAAATCTTCTACTTTTTGCCCTTGGCCTCCATCCATTTGTTCCAAACCAAGTTTAATTCCCTTTAAAGTCTCCAATAACTCAACCGCATCTAAAAGTTTCTGATAGGATTCGGCATCTTGAACAACTAACTCTGCTTTCCCGTTGACAGTTAGAACTAAAGGACGTTTTGTTTGCTTGAGGCGCTGCACAAACTCAGTCGTATTACGTTTGAAATCGGTGAGACAATGTATGTCTCTGGAAAGGTTTATCATAATAATGACATTAAATTAGCATCTAATTCAATGTCATATGGTATTTGCGGAGTTTGTCAATCAAATTTTGATAGTAAAAAAAGACTGTGACATAATAGAATAGGTAATCGCCGATCGCGAGAACGCACAGTATGCTCAAAACCACCATTACCATTCCCCAAACCTTCAAAGTAACTCACGAACAGTTCCAGGAAATTGCTGCCGTCAACCGTGACTTAAGGCTAGAGAGAACTGCTAAAGGAGAATTAATTGTTATGCCCCCGACAGGAAGCGAAACAGGAAATCGAAACCTAGATATTGAAGGACAACTCTGGCTGTGGAACCGCCAAACCAAGCTGGGAGTAGCATTTAACTCTTCTAGCGGTTTTAAACTGCCCAATGGTGCCGATCGCTCCCCAGACGCTTCCTGGGTTAAATTAGAACGGTGGCAAACTCTCACACCCAAACAACAAGAAGGTTTCGCTCCCCTTTGTCCAGACTTTGTTGTAGAATTGCGATCTAAATCTGACAACATGGAACCATTGCGGGAAAAAATGCGCGAATACATGGTAAATGGAGCCATTTTGGGATGGTTAATCGATCGCAAAAATAAGAAAGTCGAGATATACAGACAAAATCAGGATGTGGAAATATTAGATAATCCCAGCACTTTATCCGGGGAAGAAGTATTGCCGGGATTTGTTTTAGACTTAACAGATGTTTGGTAGCGACACCGAAAGATTCACCAACCGCAATATAATAAATTAGAGCAGTACATCAATCCCAAATCTCAAATCCCATGCCCCTAACGCTTTACAACAGCTTGACCCGCCGCGAATCACCTTTTGAACCCCTCGAACCCTCAAAGGTGCGGATGTACTGTTGCGGCGTTACGGTATACGATTACTGCCACGTCGGCCACGCCCGCGCTTACATTGTTTGGGATATGGTGCGCCGATATCTGATGTGGCGCGGATACTCGGTGCGCTACGTTCAGAATTTTACAGATATTGATGACAAAATTCTCAACCGTGCGCGAGAAACAAATTCCACAATGGAAGCCGTAGCCGAACGCTTCATCGACGAATATTTTGCCGATATGGACAAACTAAATATTCTCAGGGCTGATGAATATCCCCGCGCCACACACTCAATGGACGGCATAAAACGGCTGATTCACGAGTTAGAAAACAAAGGCTTTGCCTATGCTTCCAGCGGCGACGTTTACTACAGCGTTAAAAAGTTTTCCGATTACGGAAAGCTTTCCGGTCGCAAGTGGGAAGAAATGGAAGCCGGGGCTAGCGGTAGATTGGAAACCGCAGAAATAGAAGGTCAAAAAAAGCAAGATTCATCAGATTTTGCCCTGTGGAAAAGCGCCAAACCAGGCGAACCTGCTTGGGATTCATCTTGGGGAAAAGGTCGCCCCGGATGGCACATTGAATGTTCGGCGATGGTGCGCGATTGTTTTGGCGAAACTATTGATATTCACTGCGGCGGTTCCGATTTAATTTTTCCGCACCACGAAAACGAAATTGCTCAATCTGAAGCCGCGACTGGTAAGTCTCTGGCTAATTATTGGATGCACAATGCTTTTGTGACTGTCAATGGCAAAAAGATGTCGAAGTCTTTGCACAATTTTATTACAATTCGCGATTTGTTGGAGGGGAATTGGTCGGGTGATTTGGAATCTAACCCCCCCCAGCCCCCCCTTGGTAAGGGGGGGAGTAAGAATGAATCTCACCCCCCCCAGCCCCCCCTTGGTAAGGGGGGGAGTAAGAATGAAGGAAGCGAGAAGTCAAAAGCGGTGGAACCGATGGCGGTGAGGCTGTTTGTGTTGATGGCGCAGTATCGCAGTCAGATTGATTTTACTGAAGAGGCGATCGCATCTGCTAGAAATGGCTGGAATACGATCGCCGAAGGCTTGCTTTTTGGGTTCCGATATGCCGATAAACTGAGTTGGGATGTTGAGAAAACCGGACAAGATACCAATGCTGTGCAGCAGTTTCAAGCCGCGATGGATAATGATTTCAATACTCCGGCTGCTTTGACTGTTTTGTTTGAATTGGCTAAGGAATTGGGCAAGGAAGGTAATGTTTTAGTGCATCAAGGCAAAACTGACACTTCGCCGGAATTGTTGCAGCAAAAGTGGCTAACTTTGGTGAGTTTGGCGGGGGTTTTGGGGTTGGAAGTTCAGCCGGAAGCTGACAGCGATGATGCGGTTGGCGGTTTGAGTGATGGGGAGATTGAGGTGATGATTCAGCGGCGGAAAGATGCGCGGATAGCTAGGGATTTTGCTGAGGGCGATCGCATTCGCAACGAACTTAAGGATCGGGGCATTACTCTGATCGACCAAAAGGATGGTACAACCATCTGGCACCGGAGTTGAAATTTAGAGTTTGCAGTCGCAGATGCACGCGGATTAACGCGGATGTGTGTGGATTTTAGCTATTTTTTAACTTGTTCACAAATTCGGCAACCGCGCCGACAAATTCTGGGGTGGATTCGTAGGGTAAAACGTTGCGCCCCGGCATTAATAAACCCTCTGCGTTGGGAAAGTTAGCCAAATATTGCGCTAGTCTTTCCTCTGGTTTTTCTTCTTTACCCGATTGACTGATGCTTGAGGCTTTTTCTCCCATGACAACGAGTACGGGCCGATCGCACTTTTGAATCGTACTGCTGTAATCCTGGCGCCAAAACCCCGCCAAAAACGAGAAAACTGCGTGGCGGCTGTCAGGATTTGCCGCCCCAGCCTGCAAAGCCTCCAACCATTCGCTGTCAACTTTTGCCGCATCGCCAAACAATTGTTTTGCAGAAAAAGATCGCAAGAATTCAGCGCGTCTGGCGTAGCGGTAAAAAGCGTTTCCCAAGGGAGAATCTAACAAATTCCAGACAATTCTTTGCTGTCTCTCTGTCGAATGTTTGTTCATCACCGCCCAAGCTGGAGGCCCGGCGAGGACTAACCCGCGAATTAAATTTGAGCCGCTTTCCTGCTGGATTTTGGCTAATTCCAAGGCTACACACAGTAAAGCACCTTGCACGAGTACGATCGCAGGTTTTTTGACTACAGTTTCCAAGAAAAACTGCAACTGTGCGGCCCAATCGTCAGGATAGCAAGCCACAGCAGGCATTTCGCAATCGCCGCATCCCAAAAGATCGGGATTGTAAATCGGATTTGTGTTGCCCGATTTGTACCAATTTTCGCAAAATCTCTGCCAAAATACTCTTGACAATCCAACTCCTATGGGATGAATCAATAACAAAGGGATGCTATTTTCGGTTGCAGTATTTGGGTTATAAACATCATAAGCACAGCGATAATTTTGCCATTCGTAAAACAGCGTTGGTGATTTTATAGACGAAATGGCGGATAATTGTGGGGTTGAATATTGCGGCTGCATATAAGTTTTTGGCATGGATGTTACTTTCTTATTATAATATGAGTAGGGGCGTGTTTTACCAGAAATATATTTGGTAACTCAGCAGATAAATCAAGCAGCCCTAGGCGATCGCATAAGCTACAAACATTTATTACTCAATCATGTCAGAACAGCGGATTACAATTTCCATACCTAACTTGCTGCTCATTGTAGCATCGTCCTTGCTGCTAGTGTTGCTGTGGCAATTACGCAGCCTGCTAGTAATTCTGATGATATCAGTCGTGCTCGCCGCTTCGATCGTCCCGATCGTCAATTGGGCCGAAACCATGCGCCTCCCCCGCTGGCTGGCGGTGATTGTGGCTTATCTAACTCTGATCGGCGGATTCAGCGGGACTGTAGTGTTAATCGGCCCGACAATCATCGAACAAATCCAGTTACTCGTGCGACTGTTACCAGTTTACGCTGAAAGCCTGAAAACCTTAGCAACTAATCTATTGAGTCGCTTAACCGACGATGCCCCAACCTTGGTTGGTCAGTTTGTGGACACTCAATCGCTGACGAATTGGCTGATTCGATCTAGCCAACAACTAATTTTGCGATCGTACAGTTTAACTAGAGGCATTTTAGGAGGTGTTTTCAGCTTAGTTTTGGCATTATTTATTTCAGGTTACATGGTTGCCGATAGCGACACGTTAATTAAAAGTTTAGTGCAGTTTTTCCCGAAACCTTGGGATGAAAAATTAGCCGCCCAAGCAACTCCCATCGGTCAAAGAATGGGGAGTTACATTCGGGGGCGGGTGTTAGTTTCGGGAATTTTAGGAATATTTATTACCACAGGTTTGAGCATTTTGGGAATGCCGGAATTTGCTTTAGGCTTGGGCGCGATCGCAGGCGTTACCAACCTGATTCCCTTCATCGGCCCAGTTTTGGGTGCAGTACCAGCATTAATTGTAGCATTAGCTAAAGGTGGCTGGATACTTTTGTGGGTATTGCTGTTATTTGTAATTGTCCAAAACTTAGAAACTTACGTGCTCGATCCTTTGCTAGTTGGTTCCTCGGTTGGCGTGCATCCCTTGTATCAATTGCTGTCCGTCCTCGGAGGCGTGCAAGTATTGGGAATTATCGGCGCAATAATTGTGCCGCCTTGGTTTGCGGGAGTGGCGGCTTTGGTGGAAAACTTGTATTTAAAACCGAAGCTTAGAGGCGAACATCGAGAGGCAATAAATCAGGCTAAAAATAATTCTGACTTACCGCCTCTAACACTTTGACGTGACAGCAAGTTATGGCTCGATCGTGGAACATACTCGTAAGGTGCATCGCCTCAAAAATTCCTAACGAAATATCGAAAGTCTCACATATCCGCACCTTATAGCATTCAGGATCGCAAGTTTTTTTACCCAAAGATTGGGTTTATTTCCTCAATTATTGTCCGGTGCGTCGCTAGGGAATTGTTTGTCAAATTCAGGGATTTTTGATAGCGACGCACCCTACCACTTAAATCTGCGGTTGAACTATCAATCAAATACTGATAAATCAGTGCAGTATCTACAACCAACAACTAACAACTAACAACCAACAACTAACAACCAACAACTAACAACCAACAACTAACAACCAACAACTAACAACCAACAACTAATAACTAAGGACTAATTGCCACTTCAATGCGGCGGTTGCGCTGCCGGTTGATATCAGAACTATTGTCTACCAAAGGGCGACTTTCCCCGTAGCCGATCGCCACCCAATGATAATTGCGATCGATCGCGCCAGACAAATACTGCACCACAGCCTGAGCCCGCGCCAACGACACATTGCGATTTTCCACCACTTCCCCCCCGTCGTCAGTGTGGCCGGCTACCCGCACCGTTGCACCCTGGTAACTGCCTAAATCCGCCACCAAATTGTCCAAAATCGCACTCGTGCCCGCGCGCAAAGAAATACTGCCAGTGTCAAACAAAACATCGCTGGGCAGAGTTACCATCAGCCCATCCCTTCCAAACACCGAATTATTAACAGTTTTAGGGTTCAGACTCTGGCTGCTGCTTGCGGGTAAAACAGGAGTAGGGCCAGCCGCCGCTTCCGGCGCAGCCAATTCCCGCGACATCAACTGCAACCGCTTTTCCAAAGTTTCCGTCGGGCGGCTGCTACCCAACTGACTCTCCAAAGCCGCCGTGCGCCCAATCAGCGCGTTGAGTTCGCCCTGCAACTGTCTCAAATCTCCTTGCAATTTTTCTCTCAAGGCAGGATTGACTTTTGACTGGGGACTGGGTGTAGCGGTTGGTGCCGGAAGCGCCGGAATTTGCCTTGCTGGTGCGCGTTGCGGGCTGGGGGTCAAATTTTGAGTTAGGCGCAGCAATCTCTCGGCGATCGGCATCTGGACGCTGTTAGAAGGGTAAATTTGGGCGATCGTCATCCCCAAAACCCAGGCAAAACCGCTACCTACCCCCAGCAGCAGCAGTCGAAAAATCAGCGACAGCAAAAACAAACCTTTTCCCCGCGACTTGGAAACGCGAGTCGGGGGGATTGAAGGTTTTTGGTTAAAAGATCGCGTCATATTGCCTCCCTCTCGGTGCAGGTACCAGGTTAATTTCGATACTATCTTACCTATCAGATTTGAGATTTTCCATTTTTAGATTTGAGATTTGACGAAAATTATACTATCCCAAAAAGAAACCCGGTTCTTCCAAACTTGGGGTTTAGCGGCGCAGCATCCTTGCCAGAAACCAGGTTTCTACTTCCCGGCACCGATGGGAAATTGTATATTTTAGATGGGAAGACAAATCTAACACCTAAAACAGAAACCCGGTTTCTCCTAATTTGGGGTTTAGCGGCGCAGCATCCTTGCGAGAAACCGGGTTTCTAGTACCCCGGCGCGTAAGCCTGAATTCTGTTGGATAATGCTGTATAATTTTTGGAAAAAAAACGATGACTGACCCTTTAAATAGCGCCTATCCGATTCCTTGGGAATGGATTAACGCCACTCATGCCAAACTGAGCTCTACTGGCGGCACCAGCCTCCGCTACTATCGCAGCCCTTCCCTAGTTTCAACTAACGGCCAATACGCGGCTTACAGTCGAATTGAGTTGCAAGTACAGCCGGAATTAGCCCAGTGTAGGGTTAGCAGCGTTATGTTTGTGGAAAATCTCAAAACCGGGGAATTGCAAACAGTGGCGGCTGCTTCGCCGCTGGCGGAAAGCGGAATGTATGCTAGCGATGACACCGATATGTCCGGGACGATCGCCATTTTAGTACCTGTTGCTTGGAATCAAGACGGTTCCCGCCTTCTCGCCCGCGAATTTGAAGCGCTGTTCAACTCTTCCGATATGTCCGACTACGCGGTCATTTGGGATAAAAATGATAATTACACTTATACTGTTGCTCCCGCTCGCAGTCTTTACACTCATGCTGTACTGTTGGGTTGGAGTCAAGTTTGCCCCGGACAAGTTCTGTTCCGCGCCGGTCATTTGGGCGATCGACATTGGCCTCTTTGTGCAGTAGATATGACCGGTCAAACAGTAGCTGTCAGCGAAGACAAACCCCTAGTTTTCGGCACTCAAGCCAGCGCCGACTGGATCGAACCTAAAACTCGTTTTTAGATACTATGGCAGCATCTTCTTCGATCTGGCCCACAATTATTTTACTTTCCGGTCAATTTTTAGACCAATTCATTTTGACTCTGGGGCTGATAGCCTTAGCTGTCGTTTTTGGTTTAACCGCTTTTATTTTTATTCGAGTTTTCCTCAATTGGTTCCAGGCGAAATTGGCAAAAAACCGCCATTTCAATCTACCGCTGTTGCCAAAAAAGGCTAACAATTCAACCGCTAACATTGCAGATCCTGAAAAAGTTTTTTTAGAACCCGTGTTCGTAAAAACTGACAGAAATTTTGTGATTTCCGTAGCAGAAAACGATATCTTAGAAGAGATTGCACCGGCAATAATTTACAAAAATTCAGCAGCAGTTGCCCGTCTGTACAAGCCGATCGCTCTTTGGCAAGGGCGCTTAATCTTGCCCTCTCACGAACAGCGCCCGCCCAAAGATACAGTATTTTTGGAAGTAATAAATGCCCCAAAAAAATATCAAAATTTTATTGGCAAAACAGTATTTTTGAAGTGGATCGCCAACCGCCAAGTTCAGTTTTTTGTCCACGCAGTCAGTCAAGATATCAACTTCACAAAACAAACGAAAAAAAGTCAAAAATCTGGTAACATCCATCCAGATAGGTTGAACGGCTGGCGAAATGTCGGCCCTTTGGAAACTTTGGCGGGTAGCAGACTCGAAGACAGTGTGACTGTGATGCTGCGGAGGCCGGTGATTGCGATCGACCACAGCAGCGGCCAGCAGGAACTAATTATCGATCGCGAACCAGTACAAATTATCGGACGTTTGTGCGCCTTAGTTTCAATTTTACAGCGCCAAAAACCCGATAACAACAAATTTATTGTCCGGCATTTCAACAAAACATCCCAACAATTTGACGGCGCAGCCGAAATCATTCGGATTCCGCAAGTACAGCCCGACAAAAATGGCATAGCGAGGTCTACAAATTACCTGATAGAACAATCGCCATTAAACCCCGACGGCTGGTACATTTACGGCGAAAGAGACGAAGACAGTATTTTTGTAGTCCAAGCAATTGAACCCCGCAAAATTGCTCAGTTAATACCAGATGAAACACATTTTGGACTGAACAAATCTCTCGCTTATTTAAAAGACGAAAACTGGTCAAATACAGCGGCTCAAAAAGGACAAGCAAAAAGAGTATTGTTAATGCCAAATGAGGCAGCCGAAAACACTTTAGTCTCCCCTTGGGAAGAAGGAGATATCGGCATCGTGATTCACAGCTTTGGCGGTATTGGCGGCAAAAAAGGCGAATCTGTACCGCTGGGAATTGTCACCGGACATTTTGCTTTCGGAATCGCAAAAGTAGTGCGCGATGGATTTACCGACGAACTGCGTTTTGACATAGAATACAAACAAGTATACGCCCACAATCCCGATGGAATTGTCGCCGGTTCTAGCAAGTGGCAAAGTTATATGGGAGACTTGCAGCGTGGCTGGTTGGGCGATCGCCCGGTTTGCGATATCATTTGTAAATTAGACTGCGTGTGTTACGACTACGATTTTGACGGCATCATTTTGTCGCCTTTAACCGAGTTAAACCAGCAACTAGATATCATGATGGCGCGCTACCGCAGCGGAGACGGCACCGGCGCAACTTTAGTCACGCCAGCAACTTCTTGCGTCCAAGATTCCAGTCAAGCAATTTACGCTACTATTAAAAAAATCACTGCCGAAGTCGAGTCAAATTCTCAAATTCAAGACTGGCTAAAAACAAATCCTACCCACGCACAAACCGAAAGATTTCATCAGTTAGTAGTTTTGGGAGAGAGTTTAGGAAAAGTATTAATTCCCCTCGGTATTGTCCGTCTAGATTGGCGCAAAAATACGAGATTGGCGGGGATTGATTCGGTATTGAAAAAAAGCTTTTTTTCAGTAATCGCGAACCTGCTAAAAGCTGCTATTAGTTACCGAACAATGCTGCCCAGACGCACCCAAGATGAAATCGCCAAAATTCTCTTAAAACAAGGATCGTTTTTGTGGATAATTCGCACCAATCAAGTTGGGGGATTCGATCCAGATATTAAGCCTCGCGCGCCGACAGAACTTTGAGTCAAATTATAATATAAGAAAAAGACGGCGGTTGAAACCGCCAGAAAGTCAAACGAAGATGATTCGGCGATTGAAATCGCTTCTACAAAAACGAAGTCTGCCTCCGCAGGCTAAGAGTTGAGGAATTGGTTTGTAGTGTGATGTTATATCGTTTCCGTTTGGATCGGAATGATTTAACCGCAGAGTACACAGAGTACACAGAGTCCGAGAATATATATCTGAATCATTCCGATGCTACGGGATTTGATATTATATCGTTTCCGGTTGCGTCGGAATCATAAACTAGGGGGCAATTCATGAATGATTCTGACAAGTTGCCACCCTCAGATAGGCGCAATTTTAAGTGTTTGGAGTCAATCGTTAACAGTTAACAGTTAACAGTCAACCGTTAACAGTCAACAGTCAACCGTTAACAATCAACCATTACCAAGGAGTGACTGCAACAGTGCCGCCCGGTGCAATAACTACTCGGAAATCAGCTAGGGGTTCTGCTGGTGGCCTGCTGCCAATCGGTTTGTAAAGCAACTCCGATAACGGCGCTTCGGATCGATCGACTGCTGCGGGATTCTCCGACTTATAACCGACAATCGCCCCATCCTTAGCCACACTCACCCGATAAACCAACTCCGCATCCACCGCAGGCTTAGTTTTCAAAACTCCGTCAATTTGCTGGGAAAGTTGGCCCTTCAACAGCTCGATTTCTGCCGGATCGGTAATCGGCCCGGCTGCAACATCAGGACTTGGCAAAGCTTCAGAAACAGGACTGGGCGTGCTTTGGGGCGAAGCTTCCAACTGCGGGGTGGTACTAGGTGAAGCCTCCGATTGCGGGGTGGTACTGGGCGAAGCCTCCGATTGCGGGGTGGTACTCGGTGAAGCCTCCGATTGCGGGGTGGAGCTCGGAGTCGGCGAACTCGGTTCAGCATTCGGAGTCCTCTCCCCAGGTAGCAAACCGTCAGCAGGCCTGGGAGTAGGATTTGGCGAAGCCGATCCGCCCGGATTCGGCGTTCCCTGATTCTGCCCTGCAGGATTTGGCTGTCGCACCGGATCTCTCGGACGCTGGAGTTGCGGCACCGGCACCAAGAAAAAGGCTATCGCCGCCAAAGCCAAACTCGATATCCCCACCACCGCAGGCAAACTCCGCTTCGCCAAAGGTTCGGCGGACTTGATATAACGCTTGGAAATTGGGGTTAATTGCAGAGACAATTCTGGCAGCGTCTGGGTGTCGGCAAAAAATTGATCGATCGCCTCCACTAAGTCAAATAGCTGTACCGTCGTCAAATCTAATTTTGCCGACAGTTCTGTTTTTTGATCGATTTGGGTAGCGCTGCCTGTTTCGGCTGGTAGAACGGTCAAACGGTGCGAATTCTCGTCTATTCTGTGCAACTGCACCGTACTCAAATTCGGGCCGTAGCGATCGGGATAATGCACTCCACTCATAAATTCTTGGGCGTAGCTGCTGACAGCCCTCACCAAGCTTTCAAAAAACTCCCGTCCCCCGCTGAGGGGTTCGCCGATGCCTGTCACATAACATTCAGCGCTCATTAGTATAGAAAGCACTGGCCGTGTATCTAACTGGCTAGATACCGATCCGTCGCTCAACCCTTCCAGAACCAGGGTGCAATTCGGCAGACTGTACTGACGCCTAATAGTCATTTTTATTCCACTTCTCCATCAAACAAGCTAACCCAGAAGCGCTGCATTCCGGCCGTCCCCGTACAAAATAGCAGTTTGCTCAACAAGTTTAAAGCGAGTTCGTTGAGCTTCTCGTCGGAATTGTAAGCTGCAACTAGCGATCGCTTCGGGTTCATGCGCGATCGAAAATGAGCTCGAAAGCGTTCTAAATAATCGGCAAGCTGCAAGTTCTCGCTGAGGGGGAGATTTCTCGATCGCAACTGCTGCGAATCTAGCAGCAACTGGCGAATTGTCGCGGTTAACTTGCGCGCCATATTACAGGCGATCGCCACCAGCGCTTTTGCCTCCACCACTGTCAGGGATCGGCGCTGGGTATAGCGTCTCAGCGGGTTAGTATTCCGCATCATCCAAAAGGCAACCCGATTTTTGATAATTGACTCCAATTCCAGGTCTTTTGACACTGCCAGCATTTCTTCCGCCCCTCCGAGATACAAGGCTTCGATCGCCAGCAACATCAAATCAATTTGCAATCTAGCCCGACGGGGACATCCGCCATCGTTCGGCGACAAGTCTGGCAAACTGTCTAAAATCAACGGGTTTGACTCGGTAAGCAAAGTTTCTGACGGCATTAAGATCACGGGAACATCCATTCCAAACAAACTATACGGTTATCCGAGGTCTCTGGCATGACAAATTCTCAATCAAAGACTCCTCTCGGATACTTTATTTTTATCAATCACTTTTATGTGTCTTTTAAATCTAGCAGCAACCGACCGTCACGGGCGAGAAACGGTGCCGGGAGTTCGATCGAACGCCGCCCGTTTCCCCAGCCGATCCCTTAAAGCTTTGTGATTTCCCGGCGAAGCTGGGGGAGAAACCGACGGTGGACGATCGAACTTGACCATTTCCAACTTAATGTCGGCAGGGGTCGCCCGTTATAACGGTACTCCGTTTAACGGGTGGGGAATGCCTACCAACAAAAAACTGAGCGATAGCGAAACGTCATTATTCTGGGGTTGTTTGTTGCTCAACATACTTTCTTAACTGCTCAATTGTCATACCGCCACAGCTAGTCACAAAATACGAACCCGTCCAGAAAACAGGTTTAGTATAGACTTGTTTTAATTCTACTGCAAACTCTTTTCTCAGTAGCCTACTAGAAACAGTTTTGTGTCATGCAGACGGTAAGTGTATAATAAATCTCATGATACTCACCTATTGCTACAGAATCAAGCCTAGTGCCGAACAGGAAGCCGTTATGCTCTATACCTTGGAGTTACTAAGACGGCACTGGAATTATGCGCTAGGTCAACGTCTAGATTGGCTGCGGCGTACCCGTTGTCAAATAGACCGATGTAGCTGTCGGAGCGAACCGATAGGAGATATTCCAGAAAAAGTAGATTATTACACCCAGCAATCAGCACTTAAAGAAACGAAGCTCATTTACCCCGAATACAAGAAAATTTGGGCAGAGTCTCAACAAGTTAACTTGCAGAGACTGCTTCATGCTTGGGAACGCTGGTTAATTCCAGATAAATCAGGCAAGCGTGGCGGACGACCTCGGTTTAAAAAAGCTGGAGAGTTACGCTCATTTGTCTATCCACGAATCAATTGTTCTAAGGCAGGAGCGTATCTAAGTAATGGAGTATTGAAGCTATCAAAGATAGGTGAGATGCCAGTTGTGATGCACCGCCCTATCCCTAATGGTTTTATTCTCAAGACTTGTACGATTATTCGCAAGGCAGATGGTTGGTATTGTTGTATTTCCCTGCAGGATTCTACAGTACCGTCGCCGTTACCAGTAGAAGAAATTAAGTCGGTCACGGCAATTGATGTGGGCTGCGAAAAATTTCTGACTACCGCACAGGGACAAGCCGTAGCAGTTCCTCGGTTTTATCGTTCATCACAAAATAGATTAGCCAGAGCGCAACGCAAATTAGCGCGTCAAGAAAAAGGTTCTAAAAATTGGGAGAAACAGAAAAATAGAATTGCACTATTACATTTGAAGGTGGCTAGATGCCGCAAAGAGTTTCATTATCACGTCGCACATTGGCTGTGCCAAACTTATGATTTAATTTCATTTGAAAATCTTAATATCAAAGGCTTAGCCCGTACCAGATTAGCGAAATCAATCCTAGATTGTGCCTGGGGCGCGTTCCTACAAATTCTGCAAGCAGTGGCGGTTAAACGCGGCAAGCAAACAGTAGAAGTGTCGGCTCGTGGCAGTAGTATTGAGTGTTCTAGTTGCGGTACGAGAGTTGAAAAGACCCTGAAAGATAGAGTGCATGAGTGTCCTAGTTGTCGTTTAACCATTGACAGAGATTGGAACTCAGCACTTGTATTATTAGCTCGTGGACTTGGGGCAGTTGGACTACCGCTTCCTGGCTGTGGAGGCTTAGGGGATGCCCAGCCGTCGATGCAGCAATTTCTGATTGTGAAATTGGAAGCTCCCGTTATAGTCGGTACTCCGACTTAACGGTGAGAGTTGTCACTTCTCGATTCCCCATTGCGATCGATCAATGTTCCTGCTTCTGCGATTTCGCCACCGCTTCTCTTTGAGCCGTAAAATCAGTAGCCGCCGCCCCATCCCTCAGACTAATCTTTCCCTTAAGGGTGTCTCCCTCCAAAATTCCTCGCAGTTTAACAGAACTGTTTTGAGCGATCGCACTGGAATCCCTGCAACCTTCTAAATTAGGAACCACACCCGACAAGCTCAATCCTTGAGTTTCCCACTTACCACCTAAAGAAGGTTTCTCCTCTGCTGTTTTTTTGCGATCGGCCTCGCTGCTACCTCGCAAATTACCGTTCAAATAAACACCAGATTGCTCGATTGTCAATACCAAAGCATCAGATTTCAGACATTCGGGCAAACTGTTAGCATCGAAGCGATAACTTCCCGCAAGTGCCGGAGGAGCCTTTAAATTTGTTTCGCCGTAAGCAGTTACTACTTTAAACAGCACGGCAACAATGGCGAGGGAAATACCATAAAATGATAACATTTTGACATTAAAATGAGGCATAATTTTGGTTGTTGGCAGTTGGCAGTTGACAGGAAAGCAGTTGGCAGTTGACAGGAAAGCAGTTGGCAGTTGGCTGTTGACAGTTGACAGGAAAGCAGTTGACAGTTGTTAGTGGTTAGTTGTTGGTTATTGGTAGTTGGTAGTTGGTTATTGGTAGTTGACAGTTGACAGTTGGTTTTTGGTTTTTGGCAGTTGACAGTTGGATGCTGGCAGTTGACAGTTGACAGTTGTTTTTTTTGCAGTTGGCAGTTGAATGTTGACAGTTGGTTGTTGGTTTTTGGTTTTTGCCACTTAGTTGTTAGCAGTTGGTTGTTGACGGTTGACAGTTGGCATTAAACATTAGGCATTAAGAAGTTGATATTAAAAGCTAACAACTAACCACCAACAACTGCCAACTACCAACTGCCAACTAACCACCAACAACTGCCAACTAACCACCAACAACTGCCAACTACCAACTGCCAACTAACAACTGACTACCTTCGAGGAAGTACCGAAGCCAAGTGCGATCGCGCTTTAACGTAGCACCGCGCAATCAGCAGCGAAGAATGACACTGTACCGCCAATTCATCAGTATACTGTCCCAACGTTTGGCGCTCAATTCCCCACTCCCGACTCGTACCCGCAATAGTCAAATCAGCATTAGCAGAAGCCGCAATCACCGCTTGAATTGGATCGGCAGCCTCCACAATCGGAGTTTCAATGCGCGATCGCACCTCAATAGGCAACTGTTCCATCACTCGCTGAAACTCGTAACTCAGCTCGTTTCCCTCGAACCCGTTTACCCCCACCCGCAGCACCGTCAAACGGCGTTCCTCGCTATTAACTAACAGTCTCAGCGCCAATTCTAAGCCCAAATCATCGTGAATATTTGCAGCGTAAGGCACTAACAAATTATTCAACCGTTCCCGGCCTCTGTCAACAAAAATTGCTACATCCACCTTAGCGCTGCTGAGAATTTGACCGACACGCCCTCCCAAACGGTTGCTGCTAAAAGTCGGCCTGTGCCATCCTACCAAAATCAAATCCGCGCGATCTAGTTCCGCAATTTGCGCCGTTTCCCGCGCCACATCCTTAGTAACCCGAATGATCGGATGCACGAATTTTCTCGCCTCCGGCAGTTCCAAACTATCAATTAATTCTGATAATTTCAAGCGGCGCTCTTGAATAATGCGATCGGCTTCCGCAGGCGTACTTTGAAAAGCATAATCCTCATTGAATTCGATCAAACTCAGAGGATGAACCGCCGCCGACTGCAAATCGTTACCGCCCGTACCCGCAGCCGGCAGCGCCAGCCCTACTGCTAGTTGCAGCAAACCTTTCTGCGTGCTAGGATTAGCAACTGGTACTAAAATTCGATAAGTTTTCAGCAAGTTGTTAACTGTTTCTTCGCTGCTACTAGCAATTGGTAAATCTTCTAATTCTGAATCCTCAGAGCTAACTTCTGAAATATCTAACCGAATTAACCGTTTGGGATAAGTCCACTCCAGCAGCGGCGAAGTCATAAAAGTTGTGACTAATGCCATAATAACTAACATTGTAAATAGCACCGGCGAAATCACACCCAGAGAAAGACCGATATTCAATACAATTAGTTCAGTCAAACCGCGAGTGTTCATCATCCAACCAAGGGCAGAAGCTTCGCGGTTGCTAATACCGCATACTCTAGCAGCCGTATAAGTGCCGACATATTTTCCAATAATTGCTACTCCCAAAACTGCGGCGCACAGCAGCCACAATTCGGGACTGTTGAGCAGGCCGATTTGAGTACGCAAACCGCTGTAAGCAAAAAAGATGGGCAGCAGAAATATTAGGACAAAATCTTCGGTTTTTTCAGCTAATTCTCTGGTGAGTCCGGCATTTTTTGGCATTGCAGCACCAAGCAAAAATGCACCGAAGATTAAATGAATGCCGATCAATTCAGTAATTAAGGCAGAAGCTACAACTCCCATGTAAATTCCCGCCAGCACTAACTGCGTTAATCTGCCCGTGCGGTTGTAGTGCTTGGAAAGCCGCTGCAAGAACCAGCGGACTACAGTCATCATGAAACCAATGTAAATTAAAGATTCAATAATGGTCGGCAAAGCGCCCAGCATCGAATTAGTTCGAGTAACTGCGATCGCCACCGCTAACAAACACCACGCCGTCACGTCATCTACAGCAGCGCAAGTCAGGGCCAGCGTCCCCAATTTGGTATTCTGCAAGTTGTGTTCTGTAATAATTCTTGCCAGCACCGGAAAAGCCGTAATTGACATCGCAGCGCCCAAAAACAAAGCAAAGGCTGTAAAGGAAACGCTATTATTTGAAACGATGGGATACAGCAGCAGCGCTAGGATGCTTCCCAGGGAAAACGGCACTAGAATGCTGACGTGGGAAGTTAAAATCGCTACATTTAAGTTGTTTTTGAGATACTTCGGATTCAGTTCTAAACCAATCAAGAACATGAAAAATATCAGCCCCACCTCAGATAGCACGTTGAGGAAAGGAACGGCTTCGGCTGGAAAAAGTGCTGTTGCTAAATCTGGTGCAACTAAGCCAAACAGAGAAGGCCCGAGCATAATTCCTGCTACAATTTCTCCAATGACTTGAGGTTGTTTGATCGATCGAAATGCTAAACCGACAAGTCTCGAAAGTGCGATCACAATTAGAACTTCAAGCAAGACGAGAATGGGGATGGGCATGGCGTTTTTAGCTTTGGGATTTTTGCGGTGCCAGAGGGAACTCGTAAAGCCGGTAGAATTGCCGATCGAACAAAATGGCTCAAAGCTCGATCGAACTAAAGAAGGCGCAAGACACGCACCAACAACGCCATTGTCTCACAACCTAACTAAGGCTTTGACAACCTTGTTATATGGATTTTTTGTTTTTGTAAGCAGCGCTTGCAAGTAACTATAACCGTAGGGTACGCCCCACGCACCAAGCCAGCCCGCATCTGGCTCCCTCGGGCGCGCACCCTACGGATAACCCAACCAAATGGCGATCGGATTGTCAGCAAAACTGGTGTGTCCTGTGATAAACTAGACAAGTTGTTTAAGTTCGCACATCCGGGTTTTCGGGTGTTTCCAAGGTGCAAATCTTGAGAAATACTACCGGGTGGAGGATTAACCCGAATACAGGAGTTTAAAATACAATGCCAGTAGTCAGTTTGGCTCAAATGCTAGAGTCAGGAGTTCACTTCGGACACCAAACCCGCCGGTGGAACCCGAAAATGTCTCCCTACATTTTTACAGAGCGCAACGGGGTTCACATCATCGACCTCGTGCAAACCGCTCAGCTCATGGAAGATGCCTACGAGTACATGAGAGTGGCCTCAGAAAAAGGCAAAAAGTTTTTGTTCGTGGGTACAAAGCGCCAAGCTGCCGGGATTGTAGCGCAAGAAGCTCAACGCTGCGGCGCTTACTACGTCAACCAGCGCTGGCTGGGGGGAATGCTCACCAACTGGACGACGATTAAGTCCCGCGTGGAGCGCCTCAAGGATTTGGAGCGCCGCGAGGAAATCGGTGCCCTAGATTTGTTGCCGAAAAAAGAAGCTTCGGTGCTGCGCCGAGAAATGGCAAAACTCCAGAAGTATCTGGGCGGAATCAAAACTATGCGTAAGATTCCCGACGGAGTGGTGCTGGTAGACCAACGCCGCGAGTATAATGCTGTGTTGGAATGCCAAAAGTTGGGAATTCCCATCGTCTCTCTGTTGGACACCAATTGCGACCCGGATTTGGTTGACATTGCGATTCCGGCAAATGACGATGCTATTCGATCGATCAAGCTGATTGTCGGTAAGTTGGCTGATGCCATTTACGAAGGTCGTCACGGTCAGCCCGGTGGCGACGGTGACTACGACGACGACTACGAAGGTGGCTACGAAGGCGCTGAATATGATGGCGAAATCGAAGAATTGGATGACCCCAATTATGTAGACCCCGACGAAGCCGCTGAGACCGAGGGCGAAGAGACCGAAAGCTAATATTGCGATCGGAATTTGAAACCAGGCAATTAAAAATTAAAGATTGAAAATTAAAAATAATAATTATTTTTAGTTGGATATTTTTGATTTTTAATTGTACATGGCACGAGTCTAAGTCATTAGTAGAGTTCTGGCAAAAGCATTCATTGTATTAGTATTAGCACCAAAATTAATTTTGGTGCTACACGTACAAAGTCCGCCCTAATGCCGACTAGGTATTTCTTCACTCCTGTCCAATCATTAACATTAAGATTAGTAACTAATGACTAATGACTAATGACTAATGACAACTAAGAGGGCGGACACGCACCATCCACCGCCCCTACTGACTAATGACTAATGACTAATGACTAATAACTAATTTTGATTGGGAACTTAAGGAAGATGGCGGATATATCTGCAAAACTTGTTAAAGAATTGCGCGACAAGACTGGCGCTGGCATGATGGACTGCAAAAAAGCCCTCATTGCAAACGAAGGCGATATCGAAACATCCATTGAGTGGCTGCGGAAAAAAGGTCTGGCTGGCGCTGACAAAAAAGCCGGACGGGTTGCCTCCGAAGGACTCGTAGGCAGCTACATCCACACGGGCGGCCGCGTGGGAGTGCTGGTGGAAGTTAACTGCGAAACTGATTTTGTGGCACGCCGCGAAGAATTCCAAAGTTTAGTACGCAATATTGCGATGCAAATTGCAGCTTGCCCGAATGTGGAATACGTGAACCTTGAAGATATTCCTGCCGAAATTGTCGAAAGAGAAAAGGCAATAGAAATGGGCAAGGATGACTTGGGCAACAAGCCGGACAATATCAAAGAAAAGATTGTTCAAGGGCGGATTGACAAGCGCATGAAAGAGTTATGTTTGATGGATCAGCCTTTTATTCGAGATCAAAATATCTCGGTGGAAGAGTTGGTGAAACAAACCATCTCCCAAATCGGAGAAAATGTCCAAGTGCGCCGCTTCGTGCGCTTTGTGTTGGGCGAAGGCATTGAGAAGGTAGAAGCTAACTTTGCCGATGAAGTAGCAGCCCAAATGGGTGCTCAGTAATTCACAATTAAGATTGGGAATTGAAATTAAAAATGTGAAAATTAGCTTTTCACATTTTTAATTTTTAATGACAAAATGGGTTTAAAGTAGTTGTAGGGTGCGTCGTCCTCAAAAAATACAAAACAAATATCGACAATCTTACAGTGACGCACGTAAGATAATTTATCGAAAATTGTACTAGAAAACAATTGTTGGCTTTGTTTCCACGGATCGGAAGTGTCAGGTAGTCGCCTTCATATTGTCGATTGAATTTAGAGATTGTTTACGGCGACACACCCTAGGAATTTTTAGTTTTATACGACGTCCTATTTTAATTTTATACGGGAGATATGGTGGGAGCAAGAGAACGCATAGAGCAAGATTTGGCAGGACTAGAAGAGAGTTTAGCAGCCTTGAATGTGGAGTTTCGCAGTACATACGACAGTTATTTAACTTCCTTGGGACAAGCGGTGCGGCAGCAGTTAATTTTGGCTTGCTATCACCTTTGCACTCAATCCGCGCCGGAGTCGTTTCTCAAGTTGTCCTTCGATGGGCGACAAAAAATGCAGCATTCTGTAAGGCTTTTGGCTGCTGCATCGGAGGAAAAATTGCGATCGCTAGTGACTGAATCAGAAGCAGAGGAAGAGGAAGAGGAAGAGGACTTCGACAAAAACGAAGAAGAGGAAGAGGAAGAGGAAGAGGAAGAAGAGGAAGAGGAGGAAGAGGAAGAGGAAGAGGAAGAGGAAGAGGAAGAGGAAGAGGAAGAAGAAGAAGAAGAGGAAGAAGAAGAAGAAGAGGAAAATAAACAACTTTCAGCCATTAACTATCTATTTTCAGTGGCAAATTATCATGTGCCAAATGCTAATTCTCCCGAAAGTTTGGCGCGCTGGCAAAATAGTATTGAAAAGTCGATCGTCCTGATTCTCAAACTGCTTTCTCGTGACACCAACCGCTTGCTGCAACAGTCTGGAATCTTGCCCAATCAATTGCCAGAACCTATTCTAGAAGCTGCTTATGCTGCTGAAGCTTCCGGCGACAGCGTTGCTGGGCCGCCTAACTTATTAAACTTAATCGTTCAAGCCGATAGCTCTTCGGCACCGCCAAACTTAGCACAAGCACAGGTTACTATGGCCGTGCACATTACAGCAATTAAACTGCGGTTGTCAGAAATAGAGTTTGCCGATGCGGGAACTTCGGCTTGGCGCCAGCAAGTTCGCAACCTCTCTGTGAAGTTAAACTCCCTAGGCCGCGATTACCAGAAAAAGCAGCGGGAACTTGCTGTGGTGGAGGCTGAGTCGGCTTGGCGATCGAGTTGGTTTGAAGATTAGTCAGTTGGTTGTTGACAGTTGGCAATTGGCAGTTGGCAGTTGGCAGTTGAGAGTTGGCAGTTGGCAGTTGGCAGTTGGCAGTTGGTTGTTGGCAGTTGGCAGTTGGCAGTTGGCAGTTGGTTGTTGGCAGTTGGTTGTTGTCTGGGATTCTTGAGCTATGATTAATGACTAATGACTAATGACTAACAACTAATGACTAACAACTAATAACTAATAACTAATAACTAATAACTAATAACTAATAACTAATGACTAACAACCAACCAGAATGGCAGCGATTGCAAAAAGCTCTTTCAGTAGAAGCCGATCGCGGATTTAACGACATCCAGGGCAGTCAATACCGCTTCAGCGAGTTTCTGGGCCTGAGTTTGAGACAGTTGGCCGGTGCTGTGGCGGCTTCTGCAGCGCGCGATCGCGCCAGACAACTAGCTGTGGAATTTGACATCTACCCGCAGAAGGATCTTGAAGCGCGCCAGCATTCGATCGCCATTACAGTAAGTTTTCTCAGACAAATGGAGCAAGTTTGGGAAGAACAAACGACACAAGTCAGACCCGCAAACGCCGCCGATTCGGTCGCCCCAGCCGTTTCCGTTCCCCGAACTGCACCGCTGAGTGCGGCACCGCCACCGCCCAGCTTGACTCTAGACCAACCCTTAACCCGCGTCACCGGCATCGGCCCCGCCAACGGCAACCGCTTAGCAAAACTCGGTTTAGACACCGTATACGACTTGCTTTACTACTATCCTCGCAACCACATCGACTATGCAAAGCAAGTACAAATTCGCGAGTTGGTAGCGGGGGAAACTGTCACTTTAATCGCCGAAGTAAAGCGGTGCAATTGCTTTTCTAGCCCGAAGAATAAGAAATTAACAATATTAGAAGTGATTTTAAAAGACCGCACGGGAGAAATAAAAATTAGTCGCTTTTTTGCCGGGCCTCGCTACAGCAATCGCGGCTGGCAAGAATTCAAAAAGCGCGAGTATTGTACTGGTGGGGTGTTGGCTGCTTCGGGGTTGGTGAAGCAGGGTAAATATGGCATTACTTTAGATAATCCTGAGTTAGAAGTATTAGACGACTCCGGCGGTGCGATCGAATCTATGAAAGTCGGCCGCCTGATACCTGTTTATCCGCTGACTGAAGGGGTAGATGCGGGTTCGGTGAGGCGATCGATTTTGGCTGCAATGCCGGCGGCGAAACTGTTGCCGGAATCGCTACCGGACGATTTGCGCGATCGTTACAGTTTAATGGGTTTAGCCGATGCTGTGACTAATATTCACTTTCCGCTCGATCGCGATTGCTTGTCCGCCGCGCGCCGTCGCTTAGTTTTTGACGAATTTTTCTACCTGCAATTAGGACTTTTGAAGCGCCGCCAAACCCAAAGAAAAGCTCAAGCTAGTGCAGTCATTCTTCCTAGCGGCAAATTGATCGAACATTTCTATGAAATCTTGCCTTTTGCGTTAACTAATGCTCAGGCCAGAGTAATTAATGACATCCTCAACGATTTAGCTTCGCCACAACCGATGAACAGATTAGTACAAGGCGATGTCGGCGCGGGCAAAACTGTAGTCGCCGTAGTCGCAATGCTAGCAGCAATTCAATCTGGCTATCAAGCGGCTTTAATGGCACCGACAGAAGTTTTAGCAGAACAGCATTACCGTAAATTGGTAGGTTGGTTTAATTTGATGCACTTGTCTGTGGAACTGTTAACTGGTTCGACAAAAGTAGCCAAGCGCCGAGAAATTCACAGCCAGTTAGAAACGGGAGAATTGCCTGTTTTAGTGGGAACTCACGCGCTGATTCAAGATACAGTAAATTTCCACAAATTGGGTTTGGCGGTAATTGATGAACAGCACAGATTTGGGGTGCAGCAGCGGGCTAAATTGCAGCAGAAAGGCGAATCTCCCCACGTTTTGACGATGACGGCAACTCCTATTCCCCGGACTCTAGCGCTGACGCTGCACGGCGATTTAGACGTGAGTCAAATTGATGAACTTCCCCCCGGTCGTCAGGCAATTCAAACGACGGTTCTGTCGGCAAAAGAACGCATCCAAGCTTACGATTTGATTCGCCGGGAAGTGGCGGGCGGCCGTCAAGTTTATGTGGTGCTGCCGCTGGTGGAGGAGTCGGAAAAGTTGGATGTGCGATCGGCAATTGAAGAAAAAGAAAAACTTCAAAGCAGTGTATTTCCTGAGTTTAAGGTGGGTTTACTCCACGGCAGGATGAGCAGTGCGGACAAAGATGAGGCAATTACGAAGTTTCGGGATAAAGAAACCGATATTTTAGTATCTACAACTGTGGTGGAAGTGGGAGTAGATGTGCCGAATGCTACGGTAATGCTGATTGAAAATTCGGAGCGTTTTGGACTGTCGCAATTGCACCAGTTGCGGGGTCGTGTCGGTCGGGGCAGCAACCGTTCTTATTGTTTGTTAATGCCGGGTTCTAAGACGGCGGAAGCTATGCAGAGAATGAAGGTTTTAGAACAATCTCAGGATGGTTTTTTTATTGCGGAAATGGATATGAGATTGCGGGGGCCGGGTCAGGTTTTGGGAACTCGGCAGTCGGGTTTGCCGGATTTTGCTTTGGCGAGTTTGGTGGAGGATCAGGAGGTTTTGGAGTTGGCGAGGGCGGCGGCTCAAATGGTAATTGAGAATGATGAAACTTTGAATCAGTGGCCTGTGGTGCGGGATGAGTTGGAGAGGAGATATCAGCGGATGATGAGTGGCTCGATTTTGACTTAAGAAACCCAAAAACCCCGGCGGTTGAAACCGCCGGGTTTCTAACGGCCGGGATTTCTCTTTTTAAGGCAAGTAACCCAAGGTAAATAATACGATATTTTCTAATTGTACCAGTATCTCTGGATTGACTTCACCAATTTTATTTCGCAATCTTGTTTTATCCAAAACTCGCAGTTGATGGCACAATGCAACAGAATCTTGAGTCAATCCTCCCTCACCGCCAGGAATTAAAACACAGGAAGGAAGGAAGAGAGGCGCGGCGCAGATTTGTGGTGAGAGGAATACTGATAATAGTAGTTGTATATCTCGAAATTGTATCGTTTTGAAAAATAATTGTGGGACGCACGCCTGCTTGTTCGGAACCTTGTGTGGGATCGAGGTTGGCAATCCAGATTTCACCTCGTCTGATTGTCATGCCAAATCCTCATGTTTGAGGAGTTCTGAATATTCGCTGATTCCGAGTTCCGCAAGTTGTCGGTCTTCTTCGGCAAATTCGCTGTAGAGTGCAGCTAAGTTAGTTTCGTCGATCGCAGGAATAGTCACTAATCTGGCACGGAATTTCAGGAAGCTAATAAATTCAAATACTTGTTGGAGTTGTTCTCGATCGAACTTTTCTAATTCTTGTTGGATTAACTCTCTCATGACAGTCATTTTTGTTGTCAAGTTTTCTGTATTATAGCCCGATCGCCCATCCACCAAAAACTCGATCGCACATAAACTCAAAAACCCGATCGCACATTTTTCTCAAATTCGATCGCCCGATCAACAAAAAACCCGATCGCCCATCCACCAAAAATGCGATCGCCCATCAACCCAAAAATGCGATCGCCCATCAATCCAAAAATCCGGCGGTTGAAACCCAAAAACCCCGGCGGTTGAAACCGCGTCTACACAGACAAAACCCGGATGGTGCGCGGGTTGAAGATTTCACCCGATGATTTTCAATCTCCAAATACCCTCTTCGTCCGCGTAGGCGGACATCGTTTGTGTAGACGCGGTTTCTAACCGCCGGGGTTTCAATGACTAACTCCCTCCAATCGCAGGAAATGCACCCGGCCCGATCGATCGCCCGCTACAACTGTCACTCCATCAGGGGCGATCGCACAGCCAGCAAACACATAATCTCCGATGAAACTAGCAATGTCTTTGCCGATAAGCAAATCCCAGACTGTGAGGGAGTTATCCGATGAAGCTGAAATTGCCATGAGGCCGTCAGGCACAATCGTGAATGCCGATACCGAACGAGTATGATTGGTCAGAGTTTTCAGTTCCGTGCTGTTGGTCAGATCCCAGATTTTGAGGGTTTCATCATATGAAGCCGAAATCGCTGTTTTGCCGTCTGGTGCGATCGCGACTGCTGTTACCTCATCATTATGACCGGTAAGAGTTTTCAGTTCCCTACCGCTGTCTGTGTCCCAAATTTTGAGGTTGGAATCTCCTGAAAAAGAAACTGCTGTTTTGCCGTCTGGTGCGATCGTGAAGGCATTTACCAAGCCATTATGATCCATAAGAATTCTGAGTTTAGTTCCGCTATCGATTTCCCAGACTGTTAAGGTTCCATCCTCTGAAGCGGAAATCGCTGTTTTGCCGTCTGGTGCGATCGCTATTGCTCGTACCTGGCTAGTACCATCGGTGAGGGTTAAGAGTTCCGTACCTGTCTCAGTCTCCCAGATTTTCATGGTTTGATCCCTTGAAGCGGAAATCGCTAGTTTGCCGTCAGGGGAGATCGCCACATACCTTACCAAGTCAGTATGATCGGTAAAAGTTTTTAGGAAAGTGTTACTGTCAATGTCCCAGATTTTGAGAGTGTGATCACCTGAAACCGAAATCGCTGTTTTGCCATCGGGTGCAATGGCGACTGCTGATACATAGCGAGCATGACCGATCAAGGTTCTCAGTAGCTGACCACTGTTTGTCTCCCAAATTTTTAGGGTTTTATCTTTTGAAGCTGAAATCACTGTTTTGCCATCGGGCGCGATCACGACTGCTAATACCGAGCTAGTATGACCGATGAGACTTCTCAATTCCTTGCCACTGTCTGTGTCCCAAATTTTGAGGGTTTTATCATATGAAGCAGAAATCGCTGTTTTGGCGTCTGGTGTAATAGCGACTGCATATACATAGTCGGTATGACCCATGAGAGTTCTGAATTCGGTGCCACTCTCAATGTCCCAGATTTTAAGAGTTTTATCGTCTGAAGCGGAAATCGCTGTTTTGCCATCGGGTGTGATCGCGACTGCCCTGACTCGGTGAGTATGACCGGTGAGATTTATGAGTTCGGTTCCACTGTCTAAGTCCCAGATTTTCAGGGTTTTATCCACTGAAGCCGAAATTGCTCGTTTGCCGTCTGGTGTGATCGCAACTGCTAATACATAGCCATGATGACCGGTGAGAGTTAAAATTTTGCTTCCGCTGTCTGTGTCCCAAATTTTGAGGGTTTTATCATATGAAGCGGAAATCGCTGTTTTGCCGTCTGGTGCGATCGCGACTGCTGTTACCTCACCAGTATGACCGGTGAGGGTTTTCAGTATCGTGCCTGTGTCCGTGTCCCAGATTTTGAGGGTTTTATCATATGAAGCCGAAATCGCTGTTTTGCCGTCCGGTGCGATCGCGACTGCATTTAACGGGCGAGTATGACCTGTGAGAGTTCGCCTACATCCTTCGTCCGGCCGCTCTAAATTAGCCCTCAAAGGCCGCAGCCAAAGACTATTTTTCGACTGCTTGGCTTGTTCCAGCAACCCCTGAATATCAGTCATTTCAAAATCTAGCAACCTCCCCAATAATTGCCCTGCTAATTCAGTTTTGTCCCTCTCCAAAACGTGCGACGACTTCCGAATCGCCCCCTGAATCAACCGCAAACTTTCAGCTTGCCCCTCCGACAACAAAACATCAGAAACCCTCGCCAAATCGTAATCCTCAATTAATGCTTGAACTCCCACCGCATCCAACTTCGCCTCAATAAAATCAAAATCCGTCAACAACTGATGCAGCCGTTCCCCTTGAACACTCTGGGCCAAATGCCCCGGCAGAGTTTCCAAAGCATAAAGCCGCTTTTTCGGCGACAGTTTCCCCAACCGTTCTTTAAACTTACTCATCGCCGTACAAATCCTCCCACAAATTATCAGAAATCGCCGTTTCAATATCCCGCAGCGACACCCCAGCTTTCTGCACCACATCTATACGGTGCAGAAATCTTTGGAAACTCGCGTGATAGATACTGTAATCCGGCGGACTATCACCGCTGCGCCGCAGAAACTGTTCCCAATCATCCAGAACTTCCTGCACATCCAAAGCATCTTCCTCAGCAAAATCCGCCAAAATATCGCAACAAACCGGCTTGCGAGTTTTCGTCAACAAATAAATCACCTTCAACTTCCGGCGGCGCAATTCTTTATCCCTAACCGCCATTTCCATCCGCGCCCAATGCTTCTCATAATATCCTGACAACTCCCTCGGCAAATCTTGCAAATTCACATCGCTGTACTTGCCGCTGTCGATATCATTCAGCACGTAGCGCAGGTACATAAAATTGTTCTGGCTTTTTTCCGCCACCGCCGCCACAAACTGTTCGCGCTGCAAATTTTGACGGTTAATCCAATTCTGAATAGACGCGCTGTTCCCCGTGCGTTTGTCAATATAAACCTTGACATCTGCCAAACTTTCTGCACTGTACTGCATCAAATCAAAAACCTGATGATTTGGCAAAGGCAGCCTTTTCGGCTGTTTCGAGACAATAAAATAAACATTATCCGGCAAAGCATCTGGCAAATAGAGGACATTGCTGTTGCGCCCCTGCAAACTGAGATCGACTTCATCCAGGGCATCCACCACCACAATCAACTTCTTGCCGCCCAATTTAGCACTGACTTCCCCCAACAATCGGCTGAGAAAATTGCCATCTCTGGTCGCATTTTCCGGCAGTTGCGGATAATTTAGTTGATAGCGTCGAATTAACTGAGTGCAGGCATTTTCCAGAAATTGTTCTGCCCGGACAATGCCTTGAGATTGCGAGTTAAAATGGGTAACGCAGCGCCGCTTCAGCAGCAGCACTAACTTTGCCAGAATTGAGCTTTTGCCCACACCCGGATCGGCTTCTAAAACAAAATATCCTTTGGGATTTTTCTGCAAGAATTCAATAATTGCTGCAAACACAAATTGGCGGCCGGTAAAGTCTTGAGTCCTGTCTGCAATAATCGTTTCGCACTCGTATGGAAGCGGCAATCGGGGCGCGGAAGTATCGACAAATCGTTGCAGCAAGTTCTGAATTTGCGCCAAATCATCCCGGATACCAATTTCCATCGCCTCCAATTTCACCATCACTTGACAAATCTGCTGCTGCGTCGCCAAACTCTCCAACTTTTGCAGGATTTCCCCATTTTTCAGCCCCAAATCTTTCAATTGGGCCAAAGCAATTTGGTGCAAATTCAACAGCATCGCCGCAAATTTTTCTCCTCCCTTCGCCGCATCCAGTTTCAGCACTTCGCGGTACGCTTTCGGGAAAGTTGTATACAGCTTTTCCGCCACAAATTCCACAATTGCCGCATCGAAGGATTTCCCCTCGCTGCGGGCAAATTCCTGCAGGAAAGTTGCCCAATCTTCCGGTGTCAATCCCGTAACGCGATCGAACTTTTCGAGTATCCGCTCAATAAATCGGGGTAACAGAAAAAAAGAAGGTTCACAATCTAGGCACAGCATGGTAGAATATAAAGCATGACGCAAAAAACATCTAGTGACCAATTAGTAGAAACCTTACTGCAAAGCCTTGAGCCATCTGAGATTGCTGACGAATCATTGCGTCGTACAGTGTCCATATTGCTGAACCTTATAGAGCAATTACAAGCAGAAACCAGAGAATTACGGTCAGAAAATCAAAGATTAAAATCCGAAAATAATCGCCTGAAAGGAGAACAAGGCAAACCAGAGGTCAAAGCTAATGGAGCGAAAAAGTTAAAAGAGAACTACTCATCCGAAAAAGAGCGAAAAGCACCAAAAAAGCACATTAAAAGTAGTAAAAATGCTCTAGTCAAAGTTGACCGAGAAAAAATCCTGGAGTATCCTGAAGCCGAACTACCATTCGATTCAGAATTTAAGGGTTATGAAGAGGTAATAGTTCAAGACATTTTACTGAAAACAGATAACGTATTATTTCGGAAAGAGAAGTATTACTCACCTTCAGAAAAGAAAACATACTTAGCATCGTTACCATCCGGATATGATGGAGAGTTTGGGCCCGGAATAAAAGCGTTAGTTATGAGCCTGTATTACGGGGGAAACATGACTCAAGGGAAGCTATTAGATTTTTTAAGCAATATTGGGATTTCAATGTCAGCCGGTTATTTATCAAATCTGCTGGTAAATAATTCATCAAAGTTTGAATCAGAATTTAACGAAGTGTATGTATCCGGATTAGCAAGTAGCCCCTGGCAACACTTAGACCAAACAAGTGCGCGTGTTAAAGGAGTAAATCACACTACAAATATAATTTGCAACCCATTATATACAGTTTATTCTACAACCTTAAGAAAAGACCGATTAAGCGTACTTGGAGTATTACAGAACAACCGAGAACTTGAGTTTATTTTATCTCCACTTACTTACCAGCTATTAGATAAGTTCAATGTACCCCAGAAGTGGAGCCATCAAATTAAAGGATTGCCT
>NZ_JAUBTX010000099.1:0-4321 GCF_036705185.1 Microcoleus sp. B4-D4
TATTGTATGAAATACTTTACCATAAAAACGAACAAAGTACACAGCCTAGGCAGAGCCTCCGGATCTGCATTACCAGGAAGAGCCTGGTAACGAGCAAATGCACTCCTAAACCTATTTCTAAATATCATCCCAAGCGCGATCGTAGTCTCTAACTGGATGAGAACTTCAGTCCTTCTTTATGAGGAGTAAAGTCCTAAATACAAACCTCACTGTTGATAGCTTATTTCTTCGTTCCCAAATTATCAGCAGCAGCCACCAAATAATGAGCAACCTGCATTAAACCATCAGAACTTTCTTGCAATCCGCTGCACACTTTCGCCATCGAAGAATCTGCTTCTTCAAAAAACTTGTGCTGGGATGACGTAGTTTTTTCCAAATAGCCAATTAATTGATTGTTACCAGACTGCAGCGCGCGATCGAACTGATTTGTCATATTTTGATACGCACTCTCAACCCGCCGCACTTGTTCTTGTTCCGCTTCCAAAGCTGCATTTAATTGATTCACCAAATTTGTATAAGTAGTTTGCAACCTTTCCCCTTCTGCATTGAACTGATTTGCCATTTTTTCATACACGCTTTCTACCCGCAGCACTTCTTGTCCGGTTATCTTTGCTAGTTCCTGTAACTGTGCCAAACGCTGGCTGCAATTCAACCCCACAGAATTAGCAAACTGACTCACTTCTGCGGCTGTTGTCAAGATTTTGTCCATACTTTCGTCAACTTGCTGCGACATCAATTTGCGTTTCTGGGATTCTTCTTGAAAAACTTTTTGCAAGCCCAGTACAACCTGCGCTAAACCTTTTTGCTGTTTGCCTAAAGTACCTTCTAATAAGTTGTTTTGCGCGGTAAAGAATTGTTGGAGAGAGGATTGATATGTTACCCGGAAGTTATTTAATTCTTCCTGGACTGTAACGCGGGTATTTTGCAGCATGGTGTCAACATTTTGCAAACTACCAACCAGATTTTCTCGCGCCTTGTCCATTAGTTCCGAAGCTTCGTCGCCTACTGCTTTAATGGTGTCTGACTGAGTTTGAAAAGCTGCGTGGGTGGCATTTAAAATATTGGTCATTCTGGCTTCAACTCCTTCTAGCATTTCCTTTTCTTGTGCTGCTTGAGTGTGGAGAGATGCTTGCAAGTTATCTTGAATTCCTTTAAAGGTGTTGGCGGCTTCTTGGGCGCTTTCTTGGAAGGCTGTTCTTTGGGCTTTCATGCCTTCAATGCTTTCTCCAACTCCCGATCGCATTTCGGTAGCCATTTCTTGCAAAACGCCGTGGGTGTCTGTCTGAAACTGTCCTAAAATCTGCTGCAAGTTGGCGGCAAATTCCTGCAACTGCACTAATGTATCTTGCTGGAAAGTTTGAATTGTCAGGATAGATTGTGCTAAACTAGAAGATATTCCGCCCAATTCGTTCTTGAGTTCTCTGACAGCTTCGGATGCTGATTGAGTTAATTGGGCGCTTTGATCTAACCGCCCTACTACTGGTTCGATTACTTCGGTGCGGAGTCCAGAAAGTAGATTGTTTAATATCTCTTCGCCTTGGTCGGCTTTAATTTGTTTTAGTAGGGATAACTCTTGGCGAATGTCTTGAAAAACTGGGGCCATTGCTAAACCGATTTGCTGTCCGAGTTCCTGGGAGTTGACATTGCTTTGAGTTTCGACGATTTGAGCAAAGCCGGTTCTCATTGTTTCGGTTGCAAGGGCGATCGCACTTTCAACATCGCCGCTAGAATTGGCGCGGGAAAATATTTGTTCTGGGGTTTGTAATTTCGCGATTTTATCTAATTTATTGCGTAAATTATCGCGATTAGCAATGCGCGCGCGATCGCCCCAAGCCAAGACAAGCGTAAATATGCTAGAAGATCCCAAACCCATCAAAGAAGTCGAAAACGCTGTTTTCATTCCCTCCAGCAACGTGCCGATCGATGGTAGCAATTCTTTGGTATCTTGCAAAGAACCCAAGTTAACATCTTGCAAGCCAGTTTGAATGCCGTAAAATGTACCTAAAACCCCCAGCGCGACTAAGGTGCTCGGTACAAACCGCCACTGACTCCGGGGTGCCGATCGCCCTAAAATTGCGGGATACTGAAACAACACAAACCGCCCGGATTTTACCTGCGCCCTGTAAGCCTCGCCGCCTGCGGTAATTTCGCCCGCCAAGTGTTCGCTAAACCAGTCTAGCAGCAGTTTCCAGGTATCTGCAGGTGTTTCCCGCTGCTGCAGTGCGATCGCCCCTGATGTACCGCTGTCTGACTTCGAGCTCAAATAGTCGATCGCATCAGAAGTCGATCGGCTTTTCGCCCCCAGATACCGCTGATATTGCTTCACAGAAGTATACTCGCCCCAAACAGCCACGCCCAGCAAAATTAGCGCCGCCCAGTGAAAAATGCTGTTCTGCCAAATTACCCCAAAAATAGCAGTCAAATAATTAATTAATTGCATATTGACAACCAGTTAAATTTGTGTATTTTACTCGAATCTCAATTATCAAAAAAACCAACATTAACGTTTTAATATAACATTTCCTACCGTCAAAAAAACACTATAACTTTCAGCTAGTCGATCACATATTTCACTTTTATTCATAAATTATGTCATCATAAATCAAAAATGAAGAGGTACAAAATGTCAGCAGAATCGCCAGCCCCAAAAATAGTCGTCGTCGGCGCAGGATGGGCCGGTTTAGGAGCCACCTATCACCTTGCCCAGCAAGGCTACGACGTAACTTTGTTAGAAGCAGGCCCTCAGCCGGGAGGCTTAGTTGCGGGGTGGAAAACCGCCGGTGGGCGTTCCGTAGAAGCAGGCATTCACGGCTTCTGGTATCCCTACAAAAATATCTTTTCATTAGTCAAGGAATTAGGACTCGATCCGTTTACGCCTTGGACTCGTTCCTGTCAGTATTCCCCCGCCGGCTTGGAAGTAGAATCGCCAATATTTCAGGACGAGCCGCGACTTCCCACACCGTTAGGAACCTTTCTCTACACCAAATTTAAAAGACTGCCATTAGTCGATCGGCTTTCAGCCTTACCTTTACTCTACGCCGTCCTAGATTTCGACAACTCCGACGCAGCTTGGCGCAGGTACGATCGCGTTACAGCCCGCGAATTGTTCAAACAGTTTGGCGTATCTGCGAGGCTGTACCGCGATGCTTTTGAGCCGATGTTATTAGTAGGTTTATTTGCACCAGGAGAACAATGTTCTGCCGCCGCAGCTTTGGGAATGCTTTATTATTTCATCTTAGCACACCAACCAGATTTTGATGTAGTTTGGTGTCGCGGTACTGTCGGAGAAAAAATCTTTCGCCCCTGGGTGGAACGTCTGGAAAAAATCGGCGCTAAAGTATTGACAAATCAGCGAGTTACTGATTTAATTGTTGACAGCAACAACCGAGCTACGGGCGTAGTTTGCGGCGATAAAATCTTCGATGCAGATGCAGTTATTTTTGCAGTTGGCGTTACTGGAATGCAAAAAATTATTAGCAGCAGCCGAGCTTTGCAAAGCCGCCAAGAATTTCGGGACGTAATGAATTTGGGTGCTGTTGACGTGTTAGCTGTCCGTCTCTGGTTTGACAGGAAAATTAACATTCCGCTGCCTTCAAATGCCTGTTTTGGATTTAGTTCGACTACGGGTTGGACATTTTTTGATTTGAATGCTTTGCACGACGAATTCCGAGCGGAACCGGGAACAGTTGTCGAAGCTGACTTTTATCACGCCAATCAATTAATTCCCTTGAAAGATGAGGAAATTGTTGCTTTAGTGCAGCGAGATTTAGCGACTTGTATTCCCGCTTTTCGGGATGCAAAAGTAATTGACAGCAGCGCGATTCGCTTGTCGCGGGCAGTGACGCATTTTGCACCGGGAAGTTATCAGTATTTGTTGCCGGCGGTAACAAGTTATGATAATGTATTGATGAGCGGCGATTGGGTTGTTACCAGTCACGGTTCTTGGTCGCAGGAAAAGGCTTATGTTACTGGTTTGGAGGCGGCAAATTTGGTAATTTCGCGTTTCGGAATTGGCAGCAAAGCGGCAGTTATTCCTGTAGAGGCTGATGAGCCGCATATTCAAGTTGGGAGACAGATTAATCAGTTTGCTCGCAGTTTGACTAATACTTTTCTTCCCGATTTTTGGCTGCCATAATTAGAAGAAGGAAGAAGGAAGAAGGAAGAAGGAAGAAGGAATTAAGGAGCGAAAACTTAATAATTTAAGCACCTCCTACAGTTTTCTTTCCTGTAAGTTGCGAGATAATAAGGAGGCAGAGCCTAGGCTGTGTACTTTGTGGTATTTTTGAGAACAAAAGTTCATACAGTTTTAGTGTCCCAACTA
>NZ_JAUBTX010000037.1:0-67983 GCF_036705185.1 Microcoleus sp. B4-D4
TCTTCCTTCTTCCGACGGACATCGGACTTACATCCGTTACATCCCGTACATTGCTCGTTGCCGAACTTCCTTCTTCCTTCTTCATCATTGACACATCGCCAATTTTAGGCGAGCGGAAGATGTACCCGTTCTAGGCGGATTATCAGCCTAAATTTTTTTCTTTTCATTAATTAATGATAGTACATAAAAGTACAAGCGATCGGTCAAAATACTTAATATATTTCCCTGACCGCTGCACCAGTACGGCACTGCAACCCTGCAATTTCTATATTTTGGGGCGTTTCTGTCGATCGGGCGATCGGGCCAAAACTACCGGATGCTACCGGCTATGTGCCAAACAATCTTTGAGTCCATAAATCACCCGCTCTTGTTGATCCCTCGAAAGTTCGGGAAACATCGGCAAAGACAAGACTTCGCGACAAACTTGCTCAGCCACAGGTAAATGACCGACGTGATAGCCCAAAGATTTGTAAACAGGTTGCAGGTGCAAGGGTAACGGATAGTAAACCATCGAACCGATGCCGGATTCCTGCAACCGATCCCGCACCGAGTCCCGGAAATTGCCAGATGAGTTTGGCCTGTCTTCTTGACTTGTCAGCCGAATTGTGTATTGATTCCAAACTCCCTTAGCTGCTGGCAATTCCTTGGGGACAACAACTCCGGGCACGCGGGAAAGAAATTCGTTATAAACGGCTGCTTTTTCGCGCCGCTGGGCATTCCAACTGTCGAGATACCGCAATTTAATGCTGAGAATCACCGCTTGCAGGGCATCTAAACGGCTGTTGTAGCCGATTTCCTCGTAGAAATACCTAGAAGACTGTCCGTGTTCTTTGAGCATTCTCATGGAAGCTGCGAGGGCTGCATCGTTTGTTGTCACCGCGCCGCCGTCACCGCAAGCGCCTAAGTTTTTGGTCGGATAAAAGCTGAAACAGCCGACATGGCCGATGCTGCCGACTTTTTGAGACTGCCACAGGGCCCCGACAGACTGGGCGCAATCTTCAATTACGGCTAAGTTATGCTTGGTGGCAATTTCCATCAACCGAGTCATGTCTGTGGGTTGACCGAAGATGTGCACGGGCATAATTGCCTTGGTTTTTTGGGTAATTGCCGCTTCGAGGAGTTCGACATCCAAATTAAAAGTCTCGCTGTCAATATCGACAAATACCGGAGTTGCACCGACGGCGCTAATTGTCTCAGCCGAAGCAAAAAAAGTAAAAGGAGTGGTAATCACTTCATCGCCTGGGCCAATTTTGAGAGCTCGCAAGGCCAAAATCAGGGCATCCGTGCCCGAGTTGCAGCCGACGCACTCGGAAACGCCGGTGTAGTCGGCGAATTCTCGTTCAAAACTCTTCACGGCGGGGCCGCCTATGTAGCCGCCAGAGGCGAGCACTTTTTGCACCGCAGCGGTTATTTCCTCGCCGATCTGGGCGTACTGCTGGCTTAAGTCGAGGGGGGGAACTTTATTCACTCTTCACACCAAAAATTTCAACCATTATCACAGCAAATTCTTGCAGCAAAACTGTTTTTGAGAAACGTTTCTTCAAATATTTTATAGTTGGAGGGGCAAACAATCACTGGATCGAAAGAGAGCGCCGATGTTAATTCAGCTAGATTTTACTGATTTGGGTTGGGCTTTGGGGATGGTGGCGATCGCGATCGGGCTTTCGGCGTGGCAGGGATTGGGATTGGAGGGGGCGATCGCGATCGCGGCGGGCCGCACCCTGATCCAGCTAATCCTAGTTGGCTACGTGCTGGCCGTCGTATTTGCCCCGGAGGGAAAAAATCCTTGGCTGGTTTTAGCAGTTTTAGCAATCATGCTGACAACAGCTAGCACAGTGGCTAGCAACCGCATCAGCAAAAAAATCAAGCACTTACTACCGTTAGTTTCGGGTTCGATTTTTATCAGTACGGCCTTGACTTTGGGCTATACAAACTTGCTAATTTTGCAACCTGACCCCTGGTACGAACCGCAGTATTTGATTCCCCTAGCGGGGATGATTTTGGGCAATGCGATGAACTCTGGGGCGATCGCCGGCGAAAGACTTGTCAGTACAGTTAACAGCAGCCAGTTAGAAATAGAAACCCATTTAAGTTTAGGTTCCACACCGCAGCAAGCAGTAAAACAGTACCGCAAAGATGCCATCAAAGCGGGATTAATCCCCACATTAAATACAATGACAGTCGTAGGAATTGTGACATTGCCGGGAATGATGACAGGTCAAATGCTCAGCGGTGTCAGCCCTCTTGATGCAGCATCTTACCAAATCTTAATTATGTTTGTGTTAGCGCTGGCAACTTTAATCGCAACTCTATTGTTGACGGAGGGATTGTGCCGCAGTTTTTTTAATCAAGATGCACAGTTGATAAAATGATAATTGGGAATTGGGCGGAGCGAAGCGGAGGGATTGGGAATTGGGCATTGGGAATTGGCCCGCGCAGGGCCCAGCGAAGCGGAGGGATTGGCCCGCGCAGGGCCCAGCGAAGCGGAGGGATTGGCCCGCGCAGGGCCCAGCGAAGCGGAGGGATTGGGCATTGGGAATATAATATGGGTAGGAACTTGCATTTGCCCTTATTTTATTGAACAGGCTGTCCTGCCTGTTCCACAAAGAGTGAGTTTATTTTGTGGGGTGGGCTTCTAGCCTGCCCGGCCATAATTCAGGAGAAATAGCCATGATTCAAATAGCAACTAAAACGCTAACTTTTGAAGAATTTGCGGAATGGAAGCCAGAAAATGCACGTTATGAACTGCACAATGGAGAGATTGTTGAAATGTCACAGCCATTAGGAGAACATGAAGAAGTTATCGGTTTTTTAGCAAAAAAATTGACCGTGGAATTCGATCGCCTAAACCTGCCGTACTTCATCCCCAAACAAGCATTAGTTAAACCACTGGAAAACCAATCAGCTTATTCGCCGGACATTCCGATCTTAAATCGCCCAAATTTAGCATCAGAACCTCTGTGGCAAAAGTTTTCAACTGTGACTCAAGGAGCCTCAATTCCGCTTGTTGTTGAAGTAGTTAGTACCAACTGGCAAGATGACTACATCAAAAAAGTAGGCGAATACGAACTAATCGGGATTCCTGAATACTGGATTGTGGATTATCTCGGTTTGGGCGGCCGCAGGTTTATTGGCAATCCCAAACAACCAACGATATCGGTTTATCGGTTGGTTGACGGCGAGTATGAGGTGAGTTTGTTTCGGGGAAGCGATCGGATTGAGTCTCCAACTTTTCCAGAGTTTAAATTAACGGCACAACAAGTTTTTCAAGCTGGATTGATTGCGGAGTAACTCAGGAATAATCAAATCCAGTCAACAGTCAGCAGCCAACAGTCAACAGTCAACAGTCAACAATTCCCCCTGAGTGCAACCGGAATTGATATAACCCTACAATATGTTCAAATCCGGGCTACTTCGGTTCGTGACTCGCAATCCGCTTGCCTTCGCCATTGTACACCTGCATCGGAATTTTGGCGTTTTCGGCGATCGCCTCCAAAGCTTTTTGCAACGTTTCAACGTGCTTTTCCACAGCTTGACGAGTCTTCAGAGCCTTCTTGTTTTCCGCTTGGATGAAAGTTTGTTGCAGTTTCTGCACGTAATCGGAAGTCATCTGCACCGCAATCAAATCTTTGCTAACAGTATAGTCGCAAATCTTCGGCTTACCTTTGCAAGTTTTATCTAAATCCGCCCGCGCTTTTTGCAGATTCCTTTCTTCCTTCAACTTTACTTCTGCTTGCTCCAATGATTTTGTGTAGGAATCAATCAGCGGTTTGGCTTTCTGGGAATAAGCAGTGGCCGCCGGAACTTGCTCGGCATAACTCAAAGCTCTCCGCCAGTATTCCGATGCCTTAAACCATTCATTTTTGCCCTCAAAAATCATCGCTTCCGCTGCTAAACTCACTGCTTGAGTGTAGCCGTTTTCCGAAATTCCTTCAATATTTTTGCGCTCGCGAGCTTGGGAAAGCTTCGTTTCGTATCTCGGAACTAGCAGTTTACCTTGTTGGTAAGATTGGGTATTGCTGGGAATTTCTGATATTATATCCAGGGCTTTTTCCCAACCAGCTTGTACTTGAATCCAACTTTCGGCTGTCTGAGCTACTGCTTCGCGAGCTTCTGCTATTTGGGCTGTATTTTTGGCTTCGCTCAAGGTTTTTTCGGCTTTTTTTTCTGTTCCTAATTCCTTGTTTCCTGTGGCTAAATTCTTCCGATATTCCTTGGCTTTTTTCTGAGCGTAGGGATAAACAGGGCTGTCTGTGGGGATTTCTCCGAGTTGGGCGATCGCGCTTTGCCACAGAGCTTGCGCTTCCTGCCAATTCTCGGCAGAATAAGGAGGATTTCCGGTTTTCCTGGCTGCTGACTCTGCGAGGCGCGCGCCATCGATCGCAGAGTTTACATTCTGACTTTGCTGGCGGTAGTTTTCCAGGGCGGTTTGAGCTTCGCCGCGATGAATTGACCAAGCTGGAATCGGTTCCAAAAGGGCGATCGCGCCTTTTACCTGTTCCTGCGCTTCTTCGGGGCTGTTAGCAACCTTTGAAGTTTTCAGCGTCCTGATCGAATTGTCGCTCAACTGTTTAGCATTAGCTAGTGCAGGGCATTCTCCAATGACACAGGGGCGGCTCAACAGGTAATAACCCCCAGCCAGAATTATCGCCGCCAAGCTGACGATTCCTGTCGCCGCCAGCACCGCCCACGGTGAATACTTTGGTGTTTGAGAAACTGTTACCGCTTCCATATCTAGCGAATTGAAGGGATTTTCTGCAAAATCTCCCGGAATTGTAGCTACCTTAAAGGCGATCGGCTCGGAATTGTTGGAACTCTCAGACAAATCAGGAAAATCTTCATCATGTCCCTGCTCTTTAATATCTGTTTCTAACAGCATTTCCTCCGCTGCATCCGCCGTCTCTGCCGCATTTGTTGCTAGCACAATCCCCGTTTCTACTGCGGGTATTTCCTCGACTTTCTTTCGCACTTCCACTGTTCTGGGTCTTGACAAAACAGGGTTGTGCATTGTAAAAGAATGGAAAGCATAGGGCTGTTTTTGTCCGGTAATTTTTAGGCAAAGTCCAATCTGTTCAATAGATTCTGGTTCTATTTCTAGAATAGCCGCTTCTAGCACCGTAAAAGTCGGTTTTGCTTTGATAACTACACTTCGCGGGTGTTCTCCGACAACCGTTAAAGAGTCATCTCTAAAATCGCAACTGATATAAAGCGGTAATTTTTTTAATCCGGCTGCTTGTAAGTGCTTCTGCAACTTTACTTCTAGAATTTGTGCCTTGCTTTGTCGTGCTGCTACTGTCATACTTTGTTCCTCTTTCTGCTCTCACCACTTGCGATTTTAGATTTTAGATTCTTCGACTTTGCTCAGAACAAGTTTTAGATTTGAGAGTTAAGATTTTAGATTGCGATTTCGGATTGCGAAATTGCGAAATTGTCGGTAGTTCCGATTTGTTTGAACTTGTACCGACTCCTTCAAATCTCAACTCTCAAATCTCAACTCTCAAATCTTAACTCTTAAGTCTCAAGTTGCAACTCTTTTCCATAGGTTTCGCTGTAATAAACTTGAGTCACATCAAAACGCCCACCGTATTGTTTTAAAGGTTCTGCTGCATAACCAAGCGGTAGCAAACAACAAACATCTACTTGTTCAGGAATTTCAAAAGCTTCTTTCACCTTAGCGCTGACAAAACCTTCCATCGGACAACTGTCTACTCCAAAGCTTTTAGCTGCAATCATTAAGTGAGCTACTGCGAGCATTGTATGTCTGTTTGTCCAAGTTTCTACAGAGTCGAAACAGGGACGGTTCTCGAACAATTGCGGGATTGCTTGGCGCATATAACCGGCTAAATTGTCATTCATTGCGCCTGCGGCTTTGCCCAATTCGATGACGGCTTCAGTGTTTTCGGGCTCGGCGGCGCGCCGATCGCCACAACAGATTAACACGATTGGGGCTTCTACCACTTGGCGCTGGTCGAAGGCGCAAGTTTTTAATTTTTCTTTGCTGGCTTGGTCTTCAAGTACGATAAACCGCCAAGGCTGCAAGTTGTAACCGGAGGGCGATCGCACTCCCAATCGCAAAATCTCTGCCAATATAGCTGGGGGAATCGGATCGGGTTTGAAGCTGCGCGCGGCCCGCCGGCTTTCGATCGCAGTTTTAACATTAATTGAGGGTTGGATTTCAATAGTCATGGATAATTCTAATTGGTAATTGGGCATTGGGCATTGGGCAGTAGTCAGTAGTTAGTAGTCAGTAGTTAGTAGTCAGTAGTTAGTTGTTAGTTGTCATTGGGAATGGGAATGGGAATTAACTAATGACTGTTGACTGTTGGCTGTTGGCTGTTGACTGTTGGCTAATAACAACTAACCAATAACAACTAACAACTGCCAACTAACCAATAACAACTGCCAACTGCCAACTGCCAACTAACAACTAACAACTGCCAACTGCCAACTGCCAACTGACTTACCCCAAACCCAACTCGCGCTTGAGCAAATTAATTGACTTAGAGCCGATGTAATTTTCAGAGCATATCAGTTGCGGGGGACGAATAATATCCTCTCGGGCAGCGTTAATAGCCGCTTTTACTGTAGCAAAGCTCGGTTGGTCGCAGAAAATTGTTCTTGCCGATCGCACGATCGAGTTAATCTTGTAGGCATCCGACAGCAAAGCCGTCATCACCAGCAAATCCTCGCCCCGGATGCTGTGGATGATCACTTCAGTCGATCGCAACATTCCCGGGCTCAAGCTGACTAAACCCAAATAACTGTCTTTCGGCAAACCCGTCACAAGCTGGATTTCCTGGCCGTAGTCGTAGATGTCTACGGGAATGACTCGCACCGAACGGGGTGCTGCGATGGATTCTGCTTGTCCGATAAAATAGCGACTCGTGATTACAGTTCCCGAAGAGATTTGATCGATAAAAGTAGCCAACTCTTCCATCGCCACCAACTGTATAGGAATCCGCAAAGCTTGTTCGAGTTCTTTCGCCATCAGCTCGCCCACGCCGATGTCTTCTGCGGGGGCTGTGACGACGACTCGGGCGCTGCACCTGAGCCGCCAGTCAATTTCGGCCAAAAATAATTCCCTGGCTTGGTTGAGCGTACAGCCCTGTCCCAGCAGTTGATCCATACTTTCTTGCACTATTCGGTTAGCAAGCGGGTATTCATTGAGGATCGGGGATTTGAGTTTACTGCCGCCTTCGTGGCCTTGAGCGCGGACATAAATCCCCGATCCGGCTTGGGCCTCTACAAGTCCGGTATTTTCGAGCTGTCGGTAAACTTTGCTGATGGTGTTGCGGTGCAAACCAGTCTGCATGGCTAGTTGTCTGGTGCTCGGCAAGCGGTGTCCGGGCGGAAACTGGCGCGAGGCGATCGCAAACCTGATTTGATTGAATAGTTGAGTGGATGCAGGGATCTCGCTATCTGTTTGAATATGAAATTGAACCATATTAAAGGCTCCGAGGACTTCAACTTAATATTTTTATAACGTCGAGTACCGCGCTTGGGATTGCTTGGATCTCTCTGCGTGTGTATAGCATAATCTGATTTGTTGACAACTGTTGCTGTTGTTTTGCTTGGCAGGCGATCGGGCCTAATGTTTCAGGTACTTTCAAATCTTAGCCGTAGGGTGCGTCAGGCAAGATAATTCTCAATTCTCACCGAAAATTTTAGAACTGACACACCATTTATTCATTAGTTGGTACGTCACAATAAGATTGTGAATTTGTCGCACAAATTTTACACTTCTGATGCACCCTACTTCACTATCCGTTACATCCGTTAAAAAATCCGTTACCGAACTTTCCTCTTCTACATTTAATCTCCGACTATTTCCATCTCCCTTGATGCTTTCCTGCCCGTCAGGAAATAAGTCTGCATTTTTCCTTTACCTTTAATCTCGATCTCACCCCGGTCTTCAAATTCATATTTATCATGCAGCAAGTTATAAGTATAGTGGCTGACTTGAATGCGGCCCGGTATTCCGTGAGATTCCATGCGGCTGGCTGTATTTACCGCATTTCCCCACAAATCGTAAATGAATTTTTTAGTGCCGATTACCCCCGCCACCACCGGGCCGCTATTAATCCCGATGCGGATCGCAAAATTCGCCTCTAGCTTCACATTTAATTCCTGAATTACTACTAGCATATCCATTGCCATTTCGGCGATCGCCTCAGCGTTATCTGGGCGTTCAATCGGAATACCGCCCGCTACCATATAAGCATCCCCAATCGTCTTGATTTTTTCTAACCCGTGCTTATCAGTCAGTTTGTCAAAAGTCGAAAAAATTTCATTCAGCAAATATACTAATTGAGTGGCGGGCATCGTGGTAGAAATTTGGGTAAAATTCACCAAATCAGCAAAAAGAATAGTGGCTTTTTCAAACTTGTCTGCAATTAGCCCCGGTTCGTGCCTCAACCTGTTGGCGATCGGTTCTGGTAAAATATTTAGCAGTAAACTTTCAGTTTTTTTCTGTTCTTTTCTGAGTGCAGATTCCATCTCCTTGCGCTTGGTGATGTCGTGAAAAAATACAGAAATGCCGTCATGACTGGGAAAAGCCCGGACTTCCAACCACAGTTTTAAGGGACGATAATATTTCTCAAAATTCACTCCCACTTGTTTGGCTACAGCTTCATGACACTCTTCATAAAATACCGAATTTACTAACTCGGGAAACTCTTCCCAAAAAATTTTACCAAAAAGTTCTTCCGGCGAGCGGTGCAAAAATTGCGATGCTTTGTAATTGACGTAAGTAAATCGCCACTGGGGGTCGAGAGCAAAAAAAGCATCGCTCATTTCTTCTAAAAAATTGACAATTTGCTCGTCACTTGAACGGAGTTTTCCTTCAACTTGTTTCTGCCGAAACTGTGCGCGCTTTAATTTAGTCAGATTAATTCGCAACTCCATTTGGCTAATAATTTGCTTTCCTAAAGTCCGCAGCGCTTCTAGCTGTTCTGGTGTCAGATTGCGAGGAACTGTATCTATCGCGCACAAAGTGCCGATCGGGAAACCGTCAGCAGTTACTAGCGGGGCTCCAGCATAAAATCGAATATTGGGATTGGAAGTTACCAGCGGATTGCCGGCAAAGCGATCGTCTTCTAGAGCATTGGGTATAACTAGCAATTCGTTGGGATTTAAAATAGCGTGGGCGCAAAAAGCTAACTCTCTCGGAGTTTCTGGCGCGTCCAAACCGACTTTTGACTTAAACCACTGTCGGTTAGAATCTATTAAGCTGACTAAAGCAATAGGAGTACCGCAAATATAGGAGGCTAAAGCTGTTAGGTCATCAAAAGCTGCTTCGGCATCTGTGTCGAGAATGTTGTAGCGGTAAAGTGCTTCTAGCCTCTCTTCTTCGTTGCTGGGCAAAGGTGCAACTTGCATCGGCGGCGGCGAGGATATACGGTTACGAAAAATCCGCCCAAGTCTCCGCGATGCAAATTTTTGGACTTGCGCTGCTAGTTTTTCAACTAACATCAAAATACCTGTTTGCCAAGCTTTGTTCATCTTACTTTATTTTTTTCTAGCCTGTTGGAACTGTGGACGATCGCCCGCTTTGCGATCTATCCCTACATACTTACCGCAACTAACTCCTCAATTTCCTGAGCTTTCGCTGGCAATTTCCCTGTTAATACTTCTCTACCCTCTTCGGTAACAAGTATATCATCTTCAATGCGTATGCCCCGGACGTCCGCGAATTTTTCCAACTCGTCCCAATTTACAAATTCTTTATATTTGGCGCGATTTTCAGAGTTATTCAAAATTGCCGGCACTTGATAAAAACCAGGTTCGATCGATACCAGCATTCCCGGACGCAAAACTCGATTCAGCCGCAAAAAACCCAACCCAAACCGACTGCTTCTCGTTCTTCCGGCTGCATAGCCAGCCAAATCGCCCAAATCTTCCATATCGTGAACATCCAAACCGATTAAATGCCCGATGCCGTGCACAAAAAACAGCGCGTGAGCATCCATTTCTACCAAATCTTCAACATTCCCCCGCAAAATACCCAAATCAACCAATCCTGCCGCCATAATTCGAGCAGCTAACAGGTGAATATCTTGATATTCCACCCCAGGAATAATTTTGTCAATACAAGCATCGTGCGCTGCCAAAACTACATCATAAATCGCTCTTTGAGTCGGCGAAAACTTGCCCGAAACAGGCCAAGTGCGAGTCACATCTGCCGCCCATCCCATTGACGATTCGGCACCGACATCTGCTAACAGCAAATCTCCTGTTTGTAGCGGATTGTGATAGTGTTCGCTGTGCAGAACTTCGCCCTGTACCGTGACGATACTGGGATAGGCATAGGTCATGTTTTCCGAGATAATGACACTTTCCATTGCAGCGCGAATCCCGGCTTCAATTCGAGCATTTCCTGTGGCCGCCATGCCCGCTTTGTGCGCTGCTACGGTGACAGCGGCAGCTTGACGCAATTCGACCAAACTGGCTGCATCGTGGCTCAGGCGCAGCGATACGATCGCCTGAGTTAATTCTAGATCGATGCCGGTTGGCGATTTGGACGGTGCAAGGGGGCGATCGAGAATTTGTGACTGTTGCAACAGAGTCAAGCTATCCTGAAGGGCGATCGTGGCGGCATTTGTGGAACGCGCTTTTAATTCAGTCATGGGGAAAGCAGCATCAGCCCCAATTAATTCAGCAATTTCTGCACGTTTCGGCATTTCTCCATGCCAAAGAGTGCTGCTAGGATCTGCGTCATCTAAGAACAATTCTAATTTACCCGATTCTAAGCGAATGGCAGCATTTTCTAACTGCAAACCTGCAAAATATAGAAAGTGACTGCTGGCGCGAAAAGGAAAAGTCAGCGCCGGATAATTGCGAGGAATGCTGCGCCCAGACCAAAGAATTACCGGAAAATCAATTAAATTGGCAAGTTTTTGCCGCCGTTGGTGTAAAATATCTTTTAACATATCATCAGTCTTGGTAATGGTCATGGCTAACAGCAGATTATTGTGATTTTTTTTGGTAGTAAGGACTTCAGTCCTTTAATTATCGGTCTTAAAATAAATAAAGTCTTGACTTCAAACTTAGCAGTCATTTGGAAAAAAGTCTAATCTTTATATTATTTCTTGCTATCATCTTGTGCGTAGTGTTTTCGATCGCATTTGCGATCGCCACAGACGGAAATTTGTTGAGCACAAATCTTGCCAGACAGCAAGGCAACAAAGGCTGAAAGTGTTGCGCGGCAAGTAATTAACATTCCCTGTAGCAACAGGGCGATCGACCAAATTAGTCGATCGGGTTTTTGTAGATGTTGTAACAAGAGCGATCGCATCTATTGACGGCTTGATATTTTCGACTTTAAAGTATAAGTAAATTCCCTGAAAATAAGATGAAAATTCCTCACAAAGCTCCTAAAAATTCCGTACAACTACGGGATTGGCCGATCGAACACTTGCCGGGATTGAGCAATGAAAACCAGTCTCAACTAGAACAATGCGGCATCACCACAACCGCGCAATTAATTCGGATGACGAAAACACCGGCTGCGAAAGCATTATTAGCACATCAATTACACATTAACATTCTATCAGTTAATAAATGGGTAGCGATGGCAGAGCTGGCTCGGATTCCCAGTGTCGGCTGTCAGTATTGCGGGCTGTTGCTGCACGCCGGCGTAGCTTCTGCCGCTCAATTAGCTCAAATGCCCGTGGAGAGGTTGCACCAACAAATCCTGAGACTGCACGTAGCGACAATGCAGCGCAATGATTTGACTCCTTCGGTCGATCGCGTGCAACAATGGATTCAACAAGCTAGATTAGTCAAGAGTCATTAGTCAGTTGGCAGTTGTTAGTTGGCAGTTGTTAGTATTATAGAAACTCCCAAGACGTTTAAGACGTTCTTAATTACTAAAAAATAAGCTGTTATATTGCTTCCCTGCTAGATCACCAAAGCCTTCTGACTTCTTCGATCCGTTAAATCCGTTAAATCCGTTAAATCCGTTAAATCCGTTACATAATCCGCTGCCAATCTTCCTTCTTCCTTCTTCCCTCTTCCTTCTTCCTTCCCCTATATGTCAATTCAAGTTTACGGAATCCCCAACTGCGGAACCTGCAAAAAAGCTATGCAGTGGCTCAAAGATTACAGCATTACTTACGAGTTCATTAACACAAAAGAAAATCCGCCAACTCGCGAAACAATCGAAAACTGGGTCAAAGCTTTGGGTTTTCAACCAATGCGAAATACTTCTGGTCAATCTTACCGCGCGTTGGGCGACGAGAGGCAAGACTGGACGAGTGAAGAGTGGGTGGAGGCTTTTGCTAAGGATGCGATGCTGCTGAAACGTCCGCTTTTTGTCAAAGATGGAACTGCTGTTTTAGTAGGTTTCAAAGCAGATGCGATTCGAGAAAAACTTGGGCTTTAAATTAGCTGAGTTTAGCGGTTTTTGCGCCGCATAACCTTAATTTCTCCCAGGTCGTCCGTGAAATCCCAGCGCTCGTAAAATGGTATCATTTTCTGCAAACAATTAAGCGAAAAACTCTCCACGGCTTGCAATTCGGGATGATTGAAAACTGCATCCATCAATACCGCGCCCAGTCCTATTTTTATGTGTGTCGGCTTGACAATCACATCAAAAATCATCGCCCTGTAGACAAAATCGGTGATGACGCGGGTAATGCCAATTAGCCGTAGCTTGCGGGGCGGGACGCCATCGCCCTCATCGACCAAACCAATAATAACATCAGTAGCGGCCAGCATTTTTACCACATCCTCCCGCCTCCGCTTGTCGCACCAAAACTCGTTTTTGTACAAATCCATCAAGTCAGAAACCTGACTTTCCGTCAAAGTCTCGACTATGCGGTAGTTATCCATTTTTTACCTCAAAAAAATCAGAGGACTAAATTCCTCACCACAACCAAATTATTATTGTTTTAGTGTTACCAAGCTGGATATTGCATCACCCAATAGTCTGAATTTCATTCCTGTACTTCTGTTTCCTCCTTCTTGAATATAACCAGTTCATAAATATCACTCACCAACATTTGCACGCCCACCGAAGTGAAAGAAACTGTTGCAGATTCTCCCTCATATTCCTGAAACAACCATTGATTTGATTCATTCCTAATATATTGTTGTACTAAAAACTCTTGTTGGCTGACTAATACGTACTCGCGAAATTCAGGGATTGAGCGATAAAACCGAAACTTATCCTCTCGATCAAAATCCTTGGTAGACTTAGAAAGCACTTCCACAATCAAGACTGGATTAAGTATCTCATCACTGCGCCCTTCCGTAAAAACGGGTTCTCCTTCAATCACCATCACATCCGGGTAAGTTCCCCGTCGGTGTCGAGGAATCCATAACCGCAAATCGCTCATAAATGGTCTTGCATTCTTTCCCCGCAAAGCAGATTTCAAGAAGGCATAAATATTACCTATTATCTGGCTGTGATTAATTGTGCCACCTGCCATCTCTAAAATTTCTCCATCGCGATATTCATTTCTAAACTCAGTAGTTTCTTCTAACTGCCGGTACTCATCGGGAGTATAAAACTTTGACTTGGTTTTTACTAACATTTTTACACCTCCACTATATTTTATCCGCGTTAATCTGTGTTAATCTGCTTCAATCTGCGGTTAAAAATCATGACTAATAGTATATCACAATCATCGGCGATTTGAATTTGATTACAGAAGACCGGGCGGTTGAAACCGCGTCTATACAAACTCTCACCTGCCTCCGCAGGTTGAAAATATAAAAAAGCGCCTAATCTTTGACAATTAGGCGCTTTCCAATCTTTCAAATCCCACTAAAATCAATCGTTGCGAGACAAAAGATTCGATTCGAGTTTCGCAGCATAAGTCGGTACAACCTGACTAATTGCCGATTGCAACATGGGAGTTTTTGTGACAGAATCGTTTGCTAAGTTAAACAAAGGATTAGACAAAATTCCAGCCAATGTTGTCGCAACCAAGGTAAGTACGACGCTGACTTGCAAAGGCCGCATTCCCTGAAGGTTCCAGCGAACTTCGGGATAGTTTTTCACTGCGTCCGACATCTCTTGAGGTTCTTTTACTACCATCATTTTGACGACGCGGATGTAGTAGTAAATCGAAATTACGCTGGTAATTAATCCCAGGATAACTAAGCCGTAAAGTCCAGCTTGCCAGCCTGCCCAGAACAGATAGATTTTGCCGAAGAATCCTGCTAGGGGGGGAATTCCGCCGAGAGAAAGCAGGCAAATACTTAGGGCTAAAGTTAGCAGCGGGTCTTTTTGGTACAAGCCGGAGTATTCGCTGATTTGGTCGGTTCCTGTCCGCAGGGAGAAGAGGATGATGCAGGCGAATGCGCCTAGGTTCATAAACAGGTAAACCAACAGATAAAATATCATGCTGGAGTAACCGGCTTCTGTTCCTGCAATTAAACCCAGCATCACAAAACCGGCTTGGGCGATCGACGAATAAGCCAAAAGCCGCTTCATGCTAGTCTGGGCGAGGGCAACTACATTACCCAACACCATGCTGAGTATGGCTAAGGCTGTGAATATGAATTGCCACTGCGGCGTAAGTGCGGGGAAAGCTGTTGTTAACAAGCGGATTGCTAGGGCAAAACCGGCGGCTTTGGAACCGACAGAAAGGAAGGCGACAACTGGTGTGGGCGAACCTTCGTAAACGTCGGGAGTCCATTGGTGGAAGGGAACTGCGGAGATTTTGAAGGCGATGCCGGCGATCGCAAAAACCAAAGCAATTACCAAACCGAGAGATTGACCGTCATTAACAGTAGAAAGATTGGCTGCGATCGCATTTAGCGTAGTTTGGCCGCCAGACAACCCGTACAGCAGCGAAATACCGTAGAGAAACACCGCCGAAGAAGATGCACCAATTAACAAATATTTCAAAGCAGCTTCATTGGAACGCGGGTCGCGTTTTGTGTAACCCGTCAACAAATAAGACGAGATACTCAGAGTTTCCAACGAAATAAAAATCATCACCAATTCATTAGCGCCGGAAAGGAACATTCCTCCCAAAGTAGCGCTGAGCAAAATGCAGATAAATTCCGCTAAAGCAGTACCAGTTTGCAGTACGTAGCGGACGGATATCAAAATAGTGACAGCCGTCGTCAAAGCGATAATTCCGCGAAATACCAAACTCAAGGCATCGCTGTTAAAACCGCCCAGAAACGAGATGGTATTAACGTTGTCCCACTGCAAACACAAAGCAGCAACGGCGGCTAGCAAACCCGCAACGGCCACGTAGGGAGTCCAACTAGAGGAACTGCGGCCTACGATTAAATCGCCTACGAGAACCACCAGGAGGGTGACGATGATAATTCCCTCCGGCAAGATAGTTCCAGCATTTAGCTGGGCGGCAAGAGTAGCAAAATCCATATTTTCACGCAGGTTGGTTAGTACAAGCCGAAATGGCTGTAAAGGGCAGCGAATTCGTAAAAATTCTTTACCAAACACCGATTGTAGCGGATTACAGCTTTGCCAGCCTAGTTGGGCGGGTGTTTGTTGCTGTTGAGTCGGCGGGGAGTCTGCCGCAAAAGCGATCGCACTGCGGAAAAATCGCCATTGCGGCCGATCGGGCAAATTTTTTTTCCTTCACCCCTTGACACCGAGGCAACGTAAGGCGTTTAGGATTGATTGATTGGCGATCGACTCTGAACAGAAAGGACGAAAGGTATGCAACCTGCAACGGGCTGAGTGTCGCTTTGTCAGGGGTAACGGAGGGCGATCGCCAAGGCTGCTGATGCCGCTAGCGCTGCTGCCGATCGAATGTGATTCCAGATTGTCCAGTTAACAAGGTAGCTGGTCCACAGCCTCGCGCCCTCAGCGCTGCCTGGATCGACTTTTGCCAGCGCATCGTTCAGCGGTACATTACAGGCGATCGTCACTCCCACCGTACCGACGAGATACAACAAGCTACCGATCAGCAAATAGATAGCACCTGTTTGAGGCCATTTGAATGAGGAGAAAGCCAGAAAAATGCAAGCCGCAGCCGTTCCAAAAAGCGCCGTCATAAACAATGGATTGATGACTGCAATATTGATCGATTGCATGGCCGCAATCCCCTGCGCCGGCGGGAGTCGGCCAAGGGCGTTCATCACGAAGGTTGAGAAGGCGAAAAAGACTCCGGCTATCAGGCCACAGCCCAGTACCGCGAAAAGTTTCAATATCAAAAGCGACTGGTGAGGAATTGTCATAAAGCCTCTTTTCTGGTGCGATGCTTCTGTACCGGAGCAGGTTATTGAGCTAACTGTCTTTACTGCGGTGCGATCGCCCTTTGATTCTCCCAATCTGCTCGGCTGAGGCGATAAACAAAGCAGTCATCGTTGCCAAACCGTCGCGGTTCCACAAATTGGAAACCAAAACGTTGGTAGAAACGGTGGGCGCGGGTATTGTTGGCAAGCGGATCGATCAGTACAGCCGTCACGGCAGAGTCGGCGAAACATCGAGCAAGTGCAAGCTGCATCATTTGTGTTCCGTAGCCTTTGCTCAATTCTTTCTCCTCTCCGATCCAGATATCAATGGCGCGGAGATTCGCAGCAACATCATCACCCCAATAGTGACTCTCCTCAAGTGCCGGATCGATAATTTGGATAAATCCGATCGGGCGATTGTCGATTTGAGCAATCAATTGTTCTCTCCAGTCGGGAGTGCGATCGAGTTCTATCTCCCAGTGCCAGTCATCGTTCGGATCTGAGACAATTATGTGAGGTTGCTCGTCCCAGCGTCGCAATAAATTTAAATCTGCAGGGGTAGCGGGGCGTAAATTTATCATGGCTTGTTTGCATCTAAAACTTGTTGCAGCTTTGCTGTCGCGCACAAACGATCGCCTTTTTGGCAGACATCTGCAGTTTTGCGAAAGAGGCGATCGCTAAATCACGGAAACCACTGGATAATTATAACTCTCTTTCACCACTAAGCCATCCTTCCAATAGCCGATCGAGAGCTGGTTGCTCTTCGTGTCAATTATTTGACCGTCTATTTTAATCGTGAAATCATTATACCAATTTGCGATCACTACAAAATCATAATCTTTTTCGGCGGCCACAGCAATGTCTTGACTAATTAATTTTGATTCTCTAAATTCCACCAACATCTCATTAAAAAAATATTCTCTACCTTGACGGCACGCTTCTTTACCCTCGGTAACAGTTCCGTCACCTTCAATCATCACAATATCTTCGGAGTAATATTTATCTAAAACTGCGGATGTTTGAAAACTAGCGACCAAGTTATTGATATCTGCTAGCTTGAGCTGTAGTTCTTCTAATGTCATAAAAAATTACTTCACGCGATCGATAAATTGGGAGCATCTGAGTTTGGATTTCACTCTCGTTAAGAGTCGGAGAGTTCGTTAGATATGACTGCAGGCACTCAATCGCTTTCCTCGGAATGAAAATATCTGCGTTGCATCTGTGTGTATGTGCCTCACATCTGCGGTTGAATTATCAATCGAAAATTTACGCAAATTTGTAAGGCGTTGCCAAAATCGTATCAAAAATTAGTCCCACAATATTTGATGTTAGCTGGCGATCGCCAATCGGTCAAATAGTCGATCGCGCTTCTAGTCTTTTTGCAGGGAAACCATCAAATCTATCCCAATCTAAAATCTAAAACTTAAAATCTAAAATTGAGGAACCATCCGCCCGCATCCAACAGTCTCAGCATCCAGTTACCTGCAATTCTGCTACAGTCAGTCATGACATCCCCGTGCATCTTCCAGAGACAAGAGTTCCCAGCCTCTGCGCCGACTGCAGTAAAATCCCATCAGCTTGTCACCTGCAACCCGATCGGCAATAACTTAAAAATTAAGGTAGTTTGAAAATAACCCCCTAAAGTACCCATAGGCCTTGACATCCGACCTACACTCTGTAAATTAGACACTCTAACTGCGCCGCCATCCATATATAAAAAGATGCCATGTCAACTTTAGTCATCGTCGAATCTCCCACCAAAGCCCGTACCATTCGCAACTTCCTGCCCTCCACCTACCGTGTAGAGGCATCTATGGGCCACGTCCGCGACCTCCCATCCTCCGCCGAAGAAATACCAGAAGCCGTTAAAGGAGAAAAATGGGCGCAACTAGGCGTCAACGTGGAAGCAGACTTTGAACCGCTTTACGTCATCCCGAAAGATAAAAAGAAAATTGTTAAAGAACTCAAAGACGCCCTCAAAGACGCTACCGAACTGATTCTAGCCACAGACGAAGACCGAGAAGGCGAAAGCATTTCCTGGCATTTGCTGCAAATCCTCAAACCCAAAGTCCCCATCAAGCGGATGGTATTTCACGAAATCACCCGCGAAGCCATCCGCGACGCCCTCACCCACTGCCGCGATATCGACAACCGAGTTGTACAAGCCCAGGAAACTCGCCGAATTCTCGACAGACTCGTCGGCTACACACTCTCTCCGCTACTGTGGAAAAAAATCGCCTGGGGTTTGTCAGCAGGGCGAGTCCAGTCAGTCGCAGTCAGGCTGTTGGTACGCCGGGAACGGGAACGCCGCGCCTTCCGCCAAGGTAGCTACTGGGATTTGAAAGCCGTTTTGGAAAAGGGCAAAATTTCCTTCGATGCCAAACTCGTCACAGTCGGGAACGTGAAAGTTGCCAACGGCAGCGATTTTGATGAAAATACCGGACAAATTATCGCAGGTCGCCGCGTACTTTTGCTCAACGAAGACCAAGCCAGGGCTTTACTCTCGCGCATTCAAAACAAACCCTGGACTGTTAGCAATATCGAAGAACGGCCAGTCACCCGCAAACCCTCGCCGCCGTTTACGACCTCGACTTTGCAGCAGGAGGCTAACCGCAAGCTGAGGCTGGGTGCGCGGGAAACCATGCGAATTGCCCAAAGTCTCTACGAACGCGGTTTTATCACCTATATGCGGACGGATTCGGTGCATTTGTCCGAACAGGCGATTACGGCCGCCCGCAGTTGCGTGCAAGAACTGTACGGCAGCGAATATCTCAGCCCCCAACCGCGCAAATACACCACGAAAAGCAAAGGCGCACAGGAAGCCCACGAAGCTATCCGCCCGGCCGGCAGCACTTTTCGGACTCCGCAGCAAACGGGATTAGATGGCGTGGACTTCCGCCTCTACGATTTAATTTGGAAGCGGACAGTCGCTTCTCAAATGGCCGATTCCCGCCAAACTCACGTCACGCTACAAACTCAGGTAGAAGATGCCGGTTTCCGTTCCAGCGGGAAACGCATTGATTTTCCCGGCTTTTTGCGCGCCTACGTCGAAGGTTCCGACGACCCAGATGCGGCCTTGGAAGACCAAGAGGTGATTTTGCCGGCGCTGAAGGTGGGGGATAAACCTAATTGCAAGGATGTGGAGGCTGTGGGGCACGAAACTCAACCTCCCGCCCGCTATACGGAGGCTTCGCTGGTGAAGATGCTAGAAAGCGAGGGGGTTGGCCGTCCGAGTACCTATGCGAGTATTATCGGTACAATTGTCGATCGGGGATACGCGAAATTAATAGCTAACGCCCTGATTCCGACCTTCACTGCTTTCGCCGTCACTACTTTATTAGAAACGCATTTCCCCGACTTAGTAGACACGGGTTTTACTTCGCGCATGGAACAAACCCTCGATGAAATTGCCACCGGTGAGGCGAAATGGCTGCCGTATTTGCAAAAGTTTTATATCGGGGAAATGGGACTTGCTACCCAAGTTAAGGAACAGGAAAGTCAGATTGACGCGAAAGTTGCCCGAACTGTGGTATTGGAGAATATTGCGGCGAAAGTTTGCATCGGCAAATACGGCGCTTACCTGGAAGCTGAAAGCGAAGAGGGCCCGGTGAAAGCATCGATTCCGCAAGATTTGACTCCGGCTGATTTAGACCCGGAAAAAGTGGAGTTTCTGTTAAAGCAAAAGACGGAAGGCCCGGAAAAATTGGGTCTTCACCCGGACACTGGGGAACCGATTTATGTGTTGGTTGGCAATTACGGCCCCTACGTTCAGTTGGGGGATGTTTCGGAAACGAATAAGAAACCGAAGCGTTCTTCTTTACCGAAGGGGACTGATAAGGATAGCGTGACGGTTGATATGGCGGTGAGTTTGTTGACTTTACCTCGGTTGTTGGGGACTCACCCGGATACGGGGGCGAAGGTGCAGGCTAATTTGGGGATGTACGGGCCTTATGTTGTGCACGACCAGGGTAAGGTTGGTAAGGATTATCGATCGATCAAGCCGCCGGATGATGTTTTGACGATCGAGATCGATCGGGCATTAGAGTTATTATCGCAGCCAAAAGCCGTCCGGGGCAGCAAATCAGCGACACCTTTGAAGGAATTGGGCGCGCATCCAGAGTCGGGAGAACTCCTGAATGTTTATGATGGCCGCTACGGCCCTTACGTGAAACACGGGGATATCAATGCTTCTTTGGCTAAGGATGAATCTGTGGAGAATTTCACCTTACAAAAAGCATTGGATTTGTTAGCAGCGAAGGAAGCAGCGGGCGGCGGCAAATCTAGCAAGTCGAAGAAGTCTAGTAAGACTGCGGCGAAGTCGGAAACTGCAACTGAGAAGACTGCGGCGAAGAAAACCACTGCTAAGAAGACGACGACTGCGAAGAAAACGACGACTGCGAAGAAAACGACTGCGACAAAGACGAAGAAAGCAACTAAGTCAAGTTAGTTAAGTTTTCACTCATCGAGAAACCCGGACGGTGTAGGGCCGGTGCCCCCGTACCCGCCCGGTTTTTTTGTTGGTAAAATACTGCAAAAATTTAGGTTTGTAGTAAGGACTGAAGTCCTTAAAATTGGGTTAGAGTGTCGTAGGACATTACGACCCACCGATCGGAAAAATTTTGATAATTTTCTTGAGTAGAACTTGACTGGATACAAAATATGTGGTAGTTTGAAGTTATCTCAGTTGTTGAGTCTGCATTTGTAGGTGAATACTTGGTTAGACCCAGAACGCCTATCCCTCAATTGTTCAGTGTTTTATCCGTTTCTAACAGTACATTTGGTAGAAATAGGGGAGACTTGACATGACCCTAGAGCTATATCAGGAATTTGCTTTAACCCGTGACTTACCAGAATATCAACTCAGAGCAGGAGATATTGTAACATTGGTTGATTTTGTTGATCATCCTAGTGGTGTGAAGAGGGCTATCTGTTGGAAGTATTTAATGCTGTTGGTGAGTCTCTAACAGTCATTGCCGTCCCAATCTCTACCGTAGAAGTTCTCCGCCCTGATGAAATCTTAACAGTTCGTTTTTTGGCGGCAAAAGCAGGTTAGTGTTGATTAAACTTGTGTTGTGACTGGGACGTAAACGTAAATGCTAAACTGATTATTTTAGTGATTCAGGAGTATTATTAGATGAATTACCATGAGGCAGAACAAAATCTTCAGGAGTTGTTTGAAGCTAGAGATTATCGGGGCTTAATTCATAAACGTTTACGCCATGTACATAAAGATTTAATCTACACTTGCTCTAATGGTTCTGAAATTTACATTAGCTACCCTGGTTTGAAGGCAAGACTTGGAACAGATAAAAAAAATGTATACGATTACAGGGTTGATATCGTCACGTCAAAAATTAAAGCTTCTCTGTCTCATGTGAACATTATTGTTGATATTTACAACAAATGCCTACATAACTTTGAGCGTGAATCAATGAGACAGCTTCTCATCGAAACTGCACGAGAAGGGCAATTTGATGTAAATCAATGTTCACAATTTGGAAGCTACTCTTATCAAGCAGTAGATAAATCGCTTCTAGGTTGTGCAACAGATGTTCATACAGGGTTAGGTAAGAGCTATAATTCATCTGCTAATCAATTTGATTTAACCTTTGAGGAACTGTTTAACTCAATTTTCTGGATAGTTCTTCAGGAAGATATCAATTATCCGATGCCAAGATATCAGGGTAGGAAAATGCCTTTTTCAAGATATCTTGAATCACTGTATTGCTTTGAGAGCAAGCATTCTATTGATGAGGTGATTGAGCGTGCTTTAACAGAAGGTCGTCCACCTACTGACTGGATTGATATGGACTACTCGTTTCGACGCTTAATTAATTAGCAGTGCCAATCGGAAATATGTCAAGGCTTGACAGGCAGCGGAATAGAATACCCCTCTCCTAAAATATGTGCGACAAACTTAGTTCGAGCGTAGAAAGCCCGAGAGGTGCTGCCATGCCCTTGCCCTTTAGTTCTTGGCTGCACAAGTATGCCCATTTTTCCAGTAAGACTGGAAAATCCTTGAGTTATAATCGTTTCTCGAACAAGGTTGTAGTCTGCTTTCACTTGCTCGTAGATTTGAGGATTATCAAGATCGAAAGAAGCTACTGAATGCACAAGAGAACGATTATCTGCTTGGCTCTCAAATACCCGTGCAACAACAACCATTTTCTGTAGTTTGTTGAAGAGATGGCTTTCCTCAAATTCTTTGCTTTTGACCTCTACTTCATCTATCATCGTGATTGCCATCGTTTCTTTGACTCTGAGTTCTCCTGTTCGTCTGGCTACTAGCGGAACCAGCTTTAGCTCCCAACTGCCAAAATTAGGCGATCGAGATGAGTTAAGGGCTAATCCCAAATACCGTTCAATTGTATGCCCAGCCCAACCCTTGTTTTTCTTATTTTCTTTGCTCCAAACTGTTACACGGTGAAGATCTGCTAGTTGTCGAAGATCTTGACCTACTAATGTAGTGAGTCTTTTCATTGCCTCTACTCTTTCCATAAATGACCTTACTTAAATGCTAGTGGTAACTCCATTTGAGCAGGATTACTTAAACGTTTAATCGAGAGTTCAACATGACCTGCATCTGCTTCACAACCAATAAATTTCCGTCCTAATGATAAAGCTGCAACTCCTGTTGTGGAGGAACCCGAAAAAGGATCAAAAACTAGATCGTCTGGGTTTGTGCTTGCTCGAAGGCAACGCGCAACAAGGTCAATAGGTTTTTGTGTCGGATGCTTACCATAGAGTTTTTCATCTTTGCCAGGAGTAGACATTCGCCAGACATTCTTCATCTGTTTGTCGCCATTCTCAGCCTTCATTTCATCATAATTGAACGTGTAACGTTCTTTTCCTTTACGTGCTTTCGTTGCCCACAGGATTAGTTCTGTTGAATGAGTGAAACAGCGGCACCCCAGATTTGGAGGTGGAGCAGGTTTTTCCCAGATAATGTCATTGAGAATACGAAAGCCAAGCTGCTGCATGGCAAATCCGATTGATGGATACACATGGAGAGTGCCCGTTACCCAGATGGTACCAGTTGGTTTAAGAAGCCGATAACAAGCAGCCAACCATGCTTTGTTAAATTCATGGTCTAGCTCAACACCTTGACTGCGATCCCATTCCCCCTTGTTTACCTTGACCATACGACCAGCCACGCAGGTAATACCATCATTGGATAGGTTGTAGGGCGGATCAGTCCAGATGCAGTCTACGCTTTCAGCAGGCAGCAAAGCCATGAGTTCCAAAGTATCGCCGTGATAAAAGTGAGACAGTCCATCATGCGAGCGCCAAACTAGCTCCGGCTTTAGCTGTTCAAGTTGTACTTGTGAAGTCATAAGGCTTGTTTACTGCTCCGTTTGTAGTCCCAAAGTACAATCTAGATTTTAGATTGGAGTTGAAAGCTTATCACAAATTTCGATCGCCCAAGATCGATCGCACCAACCCCCCAATCAATAACCTCGCGTGTAAAATCTCCTCAGCCACGAAAAAAGCGATACGGGCGATCGGCTTTCACGACAAAACTGCCACAATCCAGAAGTAGAAAGCGTACAATACCGCAAATCGCCCACACTGAAAATTTTTAATACTTTTATTCCGTAAAAGTTGACACAGCTCCAAACCATGAATTATATTAGACCTATGGATGCAGCAGACATGATCTAATCATGACATCCCGTTACCAACGAGGGTCGAGGAATTCCGGTAAAGACGTTCTGAATACCAAAATATAAATTTTGGCGAAGGCTCCTTAAGGAGTCTTTGTTATTTATGGAAACTAAACCAAAAAATCTTACAGTTGTAGATCTTTTTTCAGGCTGTGGTGGGTTGTCACTCGGAATTCAAAACGCTGGTTTTGATGTGATTGCTGGTTTTGACAACTGGGAGTTAGCTATTAATGTTTATCAGCAAAACTTTAAACACCAAGCATTTTTGATTGACCTGAGCAATCTTCAAGGCCAGTTTGACATTATTAAAAGGTTTAACCCAGACATCATAGCTGGAGGCCCACCCTGTCAAGATTTTTCGAGTGCGGGAAAAAGAGATGAAAATCTAGGTAGAGCAGATTTAACTATTTCTTTTGCTGAGATTGTTGCGTTTGTCAAGCCGAGATTTTTTATTATGGAAAATGTAGATAGATTTGTAAAAAGCACGAAATATCAAGAAGCAAAAAAAATATTTCAATCTGCTAACTACGGCCTCAGTGAAAAAATACTTCGGGCTAGTTTATGTGGTGTTCCGCAAAGTAGAAAAAGATTTTTTTGGATCGGCGAACTTGATGGGGAAGATAAAAAGATCGAGCCTTATTTGGAAAATAATCTGGCAACTGAACCTATGACTATCAGGCAATATTTTAATAGTATAGGTAAGGCTTTAAATGTCGATCATTATTACAGACATCCGAGAAGTTATCAAAGGCGTGGCGTGTTTAGTGTTGACGAGCCTAGCCCAACAGTTAGAGGAGTTAACAGACCGATTTCCAAGACTTATCAACCTCATCCGGGTGATTCAGCTTTGGTCTCATCAAATGTACGTCCTTTAACTACTATTGAAAGAAGTTATATACAAACTTTTCCCGATAATTTTTTATTTCAAGGTTCTAAAACCGCTCTCGAACAGTTAATTGGTAATGCTGTGCCTGTTAAACTTGCTGAGTATGTCGCTCGTTGTCTTGCTCGGTATATTGAAGATTATGATGTTAATGTTTCTCTGGAAGAGGTGAGACTCGAACAAGTGGATAAAAGCTTTATTCAACTGTCTTTAATAGATGTTTAAATGTATAGGATTTAGTTCAAATTTTAATTTGGGCATCTAACAATTTAAATGCAGCGGACGGACTAGATATCCTGGTGTCGAGTTCAAGGCTATCTGTTGCTGATTTGAGCTTAGATTAGTAAATTTTTCACTCATCCAGAAACCGGGTTTATTAAAAAATACCGAGTTTATTGATTGATAAAATACTAAATTTACTTACCAAAATAGGTTCGAGCGTTAGAATTTAATTTCTTGAGATTCTCTGATTTTTTGTCATAAATAAATATCGGGGCGGTTCGATCGCCCGCCCCGACATTTTTGAGACATATCAACTCAAACCCTTGTCAAGCCTAGCTTTTGGGCTGGCTTGTCACCAGCCGGCAAAATCAGCCTATTTACTTATTGACAATTGCTCTTCTCTGTTAAATTGTCAGGGATATAACATAAAAGTTAAAAAATGTATCAAAAACAACAGAAACTACCAAATGTTTTATGTACGGCCCTACAATAGAGAAACGAAACAAGAAAAGAGGCGCGATCGCTATGAGTATCAATGAAGACCTGGATTGGGAAGAAGCATTTGAGTACAGAGCGGGCTTGACAGTGGAGTTGAAGTCCCAGCCAGGGGTTTTGCATACGATCGCTTACTATGAAGTGATGATGGTACCGCCCATCTGGTTAGAAAATGACCCCCGTCCCCGGTATCCTCACGAACTGCTAGTCGTTTCGCAGCAGCCAAGTGTGTCCAATAGTTGCCAAATTTCACAGTGCCCTGTTTTAGTCGCGTCTTAGGTTTTTCAGCGGGAAATATCGGCGATGGCTTTTAGCAAACAATCAAACCGATGCAGTAATTTTCGGATTGACATTGCTTTGCTTTACGGTGTGGCGATCGACTTAAGATATAGATGGCGGTGACTGTGCGATCGACTCGAATCAATTTTCCCCTCAGAGTCTCAGCAGTAGATATCGCATCATTCATATTAGCAGTCTGTCTAGCAATACCGTTATTTCGCGTGCAGGGAACAATACCGCAGCGCTTAGGTTCCAGCTTGTGCAATTGAAAGAAATCGCGCCGGTTGACAATCAAAACAGCCCGATTTTCAACGATCGCAAATGCGCCAATACATCCTCGATCGAATATTCTAGCGTTTCCTGCTTGTCGAACAGTCACGACATCGGTTTCAAAAGAACGCAAGTTATGCGTGATTTGTCGGGGAAAGTCTTCGCCTGCATAGATACGCGCCATAGATTTATCGGATATTTTTAGGTATATCTAAGATTTCGTCAGCCTCGTCTTGCAGCCTGATTGCTTCCTCAATGTCGTCAGGGTAAGCTTCAGCATAAGCCGAAACATTTACTAAATCAGCAGCACCCAGATGGAGATAGCAATCTACGATATAGCCTTTTTCAAACAGGTGATATCATTTCTGGTTACGCCGGAATTATGTTGACTGTTGACTGTTGACTGTTGACTGTTGACTGTTGACTGTTGACTCGAATTTATTATTCCGATGAAGAGAGGATTTGATATGAGGAGTTGAGAAAGGCGATAATTCTGGGACTGTCACAGAGCTTATTTAATTTATGAATTTGAAAAATGAATTGAGCGCGTGCGATCGCCCTCGATAACTTTTTACATTTATTATTTAGATTTATTATTAATATTTCTGACCTCTACCTGAAGCATAATTTTTCACAACTTGCACCGCACAGCCGGCGACGCGCAGTATATATAGCAATCCTAAATCATTTGTGAATTTCTTACTCCCTCCCCTTAATAAGGGGAGGGTTGGGGTGGGGTAAAAAACTTTACGACTCCTGCAAGGATTGCTATAGCGATCGGCCCGCAGCCCGCGCCCTACAAAAACTCTTGCATAATTCCTATTTTCTATTGCATAATTCCTTGAGCCCTCGCTAGTTGCCGCCTTTCTTCCGTTAAAATAGCGCGATGTTTAGTAAAATATTAAGATTCATTTAAACTTTGATATAGACAAAAACGATCTACAATTCAATTGTTTGTGACAAAAATAGGGAATAAAAATAGCAAATATTACCGATCGCAAAATATGATCGATCGCACTTGCCAAACAACTTCCCAAACAATTTTTTCCAAACAACCAAAACTCAGGAGTCAACAGCCGATGACGTTAGGAACCACCGAAAGCCCCCAATTAAAATTGCTTTCCGACTCAGAACTACATAAAATTAACGCCTACTGGCGGGCCGCAAATTATCTATCCGTCGGACAAATCTATCTCCTCGACAATCCCCTACTCAAAGAACCCCTCAAACTCGAACACGTCAAACCCAGACTCCTCGGACATTGGGGGACAACTCCAGGCCTCAACTTCATCTACGTTCACCTCAACCGCATCATCAAAGCCCAAGACATCAATGCCATCTACATCGCAGGCCCCGGACACGGCGGCCCCGGCTTGGTGGCCAACACCTATCTCGAAGGTACCTATAGCGAATATTACTCGAACATTTCTGAAGACGAAGAAGGGATGAAACGGCTGTTCAAACAGTTCTCGTTTCCCGGCGGTATCCCCAGCCACGTCGCGCCGGAAACTCCCGGTTCGATTCACGAAGGCGGCGAACTCGGCTACGCCCTCGTCCACGCCTACGGGGCGGCTTTCGACAATCCCGATTTAATCGTGGCGGCTGTTGTCGGCGACGGGGAAGCAGAAACTGGCCCGCTGGCTGCTAGCTGGCATTCTAACAAGTTTCTCAATCCGGTTCGCGACGGGGCCGTGTTGCCGATTTTGCACCTCAACGGCTACAAAATTGCCAATCCGACGGTGTTGGCCCGCATTCCGCAGGAGGAATTGGAAAGTTTGATGGTTGGTTACGGCTACAAACCTTATTGGGTGGAAGGTTCAGACCCGGAAACGATGCACCAGTTGATGGCTGCAACTATGGATACAGTCATTGGGGAAATTAAGGCGATTCAGGAAAAAGCCCGGACAGAGGGATATTCCGATCGCCCTCAGTGGCCGATGATTGTGATGAAAACTCCCAAGGGCTGGACGGGGCCGAAGGAGGTTGACGGGAAGAAAACTGAGGGTTCTTGGCGATCGCACCAAGTCCCGTTAGCTGAAATGGCTTCTAAGCCTGGACACGTCCAACTCCTGGAAGATTGGATGAAAAGCTACAAGCCCGAAGAACTCTTTGACGATCGGGGCCAACTGATTCCAGAATTGGCGGAACTCGCACCCAAGGGCGATCGGCGGATGGGGGCAAATCCCCACGCTAACGGCGGCAAGCTGCTGCGAGACTTGAAAATGCCAAATTTTGCAGACTACGCGGTAGATGTGCAAAAACCGGGGGCTGTGATTGCAGAAGCAACCCGCGTTACCGGCCGTTTCCTGCGAGACGTGATGAAACTCAATCAGGAAAACGCGAATTTCCGAGTTGTCGGGCCCGACGAGACGGCCTCAAATCGCCTCGATCCGGTGTTTGAAGTGACGAGTCGGGAGTGGATGGCCCAAACTTTGCCGGAAGATGACCACCTCTTCACCCCCGACGGCCGCGTGATGGAAGTCCTCAGCGAACATCTGTGTCAGGGATGGCTGGAAGGCTATTTACTAACAGGAAGACACGGATTTTTCTCTTGCTACGAGGCGTTTATTCACATCATTGATTCGATGTTCAACCAACACGCTAAATGGTTGAAAACTACTCGCGATATTCCTTGGCGCAGACCGATCGCCTCTTTGAATTATTTGCTGACATCTCACGTTTGGCGGCAAGATCACAACGGTTTTTCTCACCAAGATCCGGGTTTTATCGACCACGTAATTAACAAGAAAGCGGAAGTGGTGCGGATTTATTTGCCGCCGGATGCGAACACTTTGCTGTCAGTAACTGACCACTGTCTCCGCAGCCGCAATTACGTTAATGTGATTATTGCAGGGAAGCAGCCGGCTTTGCAGTATTTGGATATGGATGCTGCGATCAAACACTGTACGACTGGCCTCGGTATTTGGGAGTGGGCTAGCAACGATCGAGGTGGCGAACCTGATGTGGTGATGGCTTGCGCGGGCGATGTTCCGACGCTGGAAACTTTGGCTGCTGTTGACATTCTGCGCCGAGATTATCCTGAGTTAAAAGTGCGGGTGGTAAATGTGGTGGATTTGATGACGCTGCAGCCTACTAGCGAACATCCGCACGGTTTGTCCGATCGCGATTTTGATGCTTTGTTCACGAAGGATAAGCCTGTGATTTTTGCTTTTCACGGCTATCCTTGGCTGATTCACCGCTTGACTTACCGCCGGACTAATCACCCGAATATTCACGTTCGCGGTTACAAGGAAGAGGGTACGACTACTACGCCGTTTGATATGGTGGTGATGAACGATCTCGATCGCTTCCATTTGGTTGGTGATGTACTCGATCGGGTTCCGAAACTGAGCTCTGTAGCAGCTTACGGCAAACAAGCTATGCGGGACAAGCTGATCGAACACAGGCAGTATATCACCAAATACGGTGACGATATGCCGGAAATCCGCGATTGGAAGTGGCCGCACGGTGGCGCAGTTTCGTCGGATGCGCCGCAGGAAACGAAAGATCCGACAACGACAGGAGATCAAAGCGTGCGATCGGGTGCACCTGGGTAAGAGGTTTGTAGTCAGGACTTTAGTCCTTCTTCACCTAGATTTATAAGGACTAAAGTCCTCACTACAAACCTGGTTCGTAGTGAGGGCTTTAGCCCTTCCACTTTTTACCTAAATCCTGTTAGAATTAGTCATATCAATTCCGGTTGGATCGGAATGATTTAACCGCAGAGAACGCAGAGAACGCAGAGGAAGATAAGAGAGAGATGAATACAGGACGATGCTAAAATGAGGCTAGCGCGCGATCGAGCAATACCTCAACTTGGGCGCGAGTTACTCCCGGAAACCATTCGAGAAACTGGTCAATAGATGCTCCATCTTTAAGGTTCTCGAAAAAGGCGGCAACAGGTACGCGCGTTCCCCGAAATACCCATGCACCACTCACCTTGGTCGGATCGCGTTCAATCACTTCAAAGAGGTCTATATTCTGCATGACGTTCGTTGCTTGTTGCGGCTCAAGTAAAACAACTAAGATAGAATTAATGTTAGCATAAATCAACGGTGATTTAGGATTTGTACATTCAAAAGAGGCGGTAATGCTTAAAGAAATAGAAATTCAAAATTTTAGATGCTTTGAGCAAATCAAAATTTCTGGGTTTGAAAGAGTCAATTTAATCGGCGGTAAAAACAATGCTGGCAAAACAGCCTTGCTAGAAGCACTTTTTCTCAATTTCGCTCCCAATGCTAGCAGTCTCGCAATCCTAAGATATCTGAGAAGAGAGCCATCAAAAGCCCTAGAAGCTATGCCTGATAGAGCCTGGGACAACTTATTTTATGCACTAAAAAAAGATAGATTTATAGGAATTATTGGCAAAGACGACAACAATAATACCGATCGAGTAGAAATTAAAGTAGAAATCAATTCACTTAGAGATAAGATAATTTTTGAGTTCATGAGAAACGAGGATGAATCTACTTGGTCATCAACCAAGGTTCCTGCCAGAAGTTTAATGAATTATAGCATTTCTCTTGACGAAGTACCAATCATTCCCTCCTTTATCAGGATTTCTGGAAAAGAACTCACGGCAGCCTACGACCGCGCCCGTTTGGATGATAAAGATAGTGAAGTTTTAAAAGCTTTTCAAGTTATCGATCCGGCTATCGAATCAGTAGAAAGCTTTTCAATTGGTGAACCCACCCTGTACTTGAGAAAAAAAGGAGAAAAGCGTTTGCCTCTTCCATTATTCGGAGATGCAATTAACCGAGTTGCAGACATTATCTTGAAACTGGTAAACAGCGAACATAAAATCCTGCTAATCGATGAAATAGAGAATGGCATACACTATAAAAACCAGCGGGAGTTTTGGAGAATTTTATTTCGCTTGGCGGTGGAACTGGATACGCAGATTTTTGCTACAACGCACAGTTTAGAGATGCTTCAAGCATTTGCTGATGTGGGTTTAGAACCAAATCAGGAATGCAGCAGCGCATATTTTGAACTAGCAAGGAAACTCAAAACAAATCAAATAATCGGAAGTCGGCTCGATTTGGAAACTCTTAGTTATGCCCTTGAGCATCAAGAAGGAGTGAGAGGTGAGTAATACTGTCATAGTAGAAAGTAAAAATGATAAATTTTTCATGCAGGCAATGGTTGAGAAACTAAACTGCGATATTCAGGTAGAAAAACCTATTTATATAGATAATTATGAACCTTTGGAAGGCTTGAGCGAAACAGAGTTAATCAAAGCTTTAAAAAATTTAATAAGAAAGATTGACCGAAAAGATATCGAAAAGATTGGAATAATTATCGATATTGATAATTATTCAGAGCAAGAACGGCTGAAATTCGTAGATAGATGTATAAAACAAGTGTTTCAAGCTGAAAGCTTGTCAAGCACTAAACAATTTATCGATATTTGTACAGATCATGGAACAAATGCAAAATTGGCTTGTTACTTTACAAATGTTGGAGGTAAAGGCGAACTGGAAACGCTTTTAAAGGCAATAAAGGCTAGAGAATCACCTCATGCTGATTGTTTGGATAGCTGGAGAAGTTGCATAAAAGAAAAGGAGGGAAAGGAAATCAAGCAGAAAGATTTTGATAAATTCTGGGTAAGCATCTATCTCAGGTATGATACTTGCTCAAAGCAGGATCAGAAACAAGCTGGAAGGAAATGCAGTATGTCTGGGTTTGATTATGTTATGGAACAGAAAAAAGATATTTGGGATTGGGATAATCCTGCTCTCGATGATTTGAAGGAGTTTTTTACACTCTTTTGCTAACATAGTAAAATTCACACACAATTAACTCATGAGCTTAAAAATCTACTTTGTACGACACGGTGAAACAACTTACAGCAAGACTGGCGGCTACTGCGGCGACCTCGACGCAGAATTAACACCGGAAGGTTCTATGATGGCCGAACAATTTGCTGCAACTTATGCAAAATTGCCTTGGAATGCTGTTTATGTCAGCCCCATGAAACGCACGATCGCAACTGCGAAACCTCTGTGCGATGCTGTGGGAATTGAAATGCAACTTCGCGACGGATTGAGGGAAATTAAGTACGGCAAGTGGGAGGGTAAAACAGTTGAGTTTGTTCGTGAAAAATATGCTGATGATTATATTAATTGGTTGACGGAACCGGCTTGGAATCCACCGACTGAGGGGGAAACTTCTGTGCAAATTGCTAGCCGATCGTCCTTAGTGATTGCAGAAATTCAGGAAAAGTACAAGAATGGTAATGTTTTGGTGGTTTCCCACAAGGCGACTATTCGGATTATTCTGTGCAGTTTGTTGGGGATCGATTTGGGAAGTTATCGCCTTCGCATTGCCGCCTTAGCAGCTTCTGTGAGTGTTGTCAAGTTTGATGTGCGCGGGCCGATGCTGGAGGTTTTGGGCGATCGATCGTACATGGATGAAACTCTCCGCAATTTGCCTGGTACTTGACATTGGCGGTAAGGTGCGGGGGCGCACCCTACAGTTTTCAACTAAAGTGCGCCCAAGTAAGACAATCCTAAAATCGTACCTGTTCCCAGAATATGACCGAAGCAGAGACTTCCGATAAGTGCACCCAAGCTCAAACCGCCCACCAGATTCGCTGAGGGCGCGGCTGGGCCTGTGTGAGGATTTTTGATGGTTAAGCTGCCGAAAGCAATGGCTGCAACATTGCAAATAATCATAATTAAACCGATTTCGGGGCTCCACTCTACGGTTCTGGCCGTAACGGTTAGTAAAATTGTTGTCAGCATGGCGATCGACTCCTTAATTTTTAGTCCATGAAAATCAGATGATGAAGATATATCAAACAACAGCAACCCGTGGCTACATCTTGAATTAATTTTTAATAATTTGACATATTCCTTAACAAAGTTATAATGAGTGCATAGCTAACAATTAATACGGATAGCCAGAAACCGGGTTTTTTAGCAAAATACACAGGTTCCAACCAACAGAAAAGGTAAAAAAATAGGGCTGGCACGGGGGCACCGCCCCTACTACTAATTCCCAATTCCCAATTCCCATGAAAATCCTAGTTTTAAATGCAGGTTCTAGCAGTCACAAAAGCTGCTTGTACGAACTAAATGACCGACTTCCCGATCGCGCGCCGCAACCCCTCTGGGAAGCGCAAATAGACTGGACTCACCGCGAAAATGCCGGGGAGTTGCAGGTCAAAACTGCTGCGGGCAATAGGCTTGCGGAAGAATTCGCTTCAAATTCTCGCTCCCAGGCCATTGCTCGGATGCTGGAGACTCTGTGGCAGGGGAAAACTCAAGTTATTAATAGTTTAAAGGACATTGATATTGTCGGTCATCGCGTCGTTCACGGCGGGGAAAAATATCAGCAAAGCACGCTGATTTCGCCGGAAGTAAAAGAGGAAATTTCTCGTTTGGCTGAGTTTGCTCCTGTCCACAATCCGGTTAATTTGGAAGGCATCGAAGCAATCGAAAAAATACTGGGAAATGTGCCGCAAGTTGCTGTTTTTGATACGGCTTTTCACGCTCAATTGCCGCCCGCTGCGTTTGTTTATCCTGGCCCCTACGAATGGCTGGAAGAGGGGATTCGGCGCTACGGTTTTCACGGCATCAGCCATCAATATTGCACTCGCAGGGCTGCTGAAATTCTCAACCGCGATTCTGCCGATTTGCGGCTGATTAGCTGTCATTTGGGCAACGGATGCTCTCTGGCGGCGGTTCTCGGTGGTCGGAGTGTTGATACTACGATGGGTTTTACTCCTTTGGATGGTTTGATGATGGGAAGTCGATCGGGGGCGATCGATCCTGGTATCATAATTTATCTGTTAAGGCGATCGCACTTTACCGCTGAGGAACTAGATAATATTCTGAATCGAAATTCTGGTTTGAAGGGGATTTCCGGGGTTTCTAGCGATATGCGGCAAATTTTGGCAGCGATTAAAGATGGTAATTCTCGGGCTCAACTTGCTTTGGATATTTACGTGCACCGTTTGCGGGCTGGTATCGGGGCGATGTTGGCGAGTTTGGGCGGGTTGGATGCTTTGATTTTTACTGCGGGTGTTGGGGAAAATTCGGCGGTTTTGCGGGCTGCGGCTTGCGAAGTTTTTGGATTTATGGGGTTAAAATTGGATGGGGAGAAAAATTTGAATTCGCCAGTGGATGATGATATTGCGGCGGTTGATTCAGCGGTGCGGGTTTTGGTAATTCACACTCAGGAAGATTGGGAAATTGGGCGGGAATGTTGGGATATTTCTCGCGGATGATTCGGTTAAGCGATCGCCCTTTGAGGCTGCTAGAAAACGAGTGGTTTCTTTTCTGGTTGGTAATAGATAAAAAAAGGGGCTTCCGACTTCGATATCAACATCGATATCGAGGATTTCAGTCTTCAGTTGACCCCAATGTAGACTGACAGCGTTCCCAATAAATTTTAGCCGCGCGATCGCCCTGATTCTGACGCCAACACTCGGCAAACAACCGTGCCGCTTCAGCTAACTTCCCTTCCAAGTAAAGCGCCCTAGCTTCTGCAAACAATTCTAGCGTCGCTAACTTGCCTTCTTTAATTTCTAGCGAGTCGCAATCAAACACCTCATAAACCGTCACCGCTTCAGATTTTCCCTTGACTTTTACCGTATCGAGGGTGCGGATTGCGTACTGGGAGGGATTTTCTAAGCGCCAGTAAGTTGACTGGGTTATTAACAGCGACACCCCATAATTTTTCGTCAAACTTTCCACACGAGAAGCTAAATTAACGGCATCACTAATTACTGTCCCGTCCATGCGATTTGGTCCTCCTACCGTTCCCAGCATCAAAGTTCCAGTATTGATGCCAATCCCAATCTGAATCGGTGGATAACCACAATTGGCGCGATTTTGATTGTATTCAACGAGGCAGTGCAGCATAGCAATTCCCGCTTTCACCGCATTATCCGCCTCACCGCTAAACAGCGCCATAATCGCATCGCCAATATATTTATCAATAAACCCCTTATTTTCATTAATCACGGGTTCCATGCGAGAAAGATAGGAATTGATAAATTTGAAATTATCTTCCGGCGTCATAGTTTCCGAAAGTGTGGTAAAGTCGCGAATATCTGAAAACAACACCGACATTTCTAACTGCACTTGGTCGCCCAATTCCACATCAATAATACTTGATTTATTTAGAAATTGGAGAAATTGATAGGGTATAAATCGCTCGTAAGCTTTGTTGAGTTGAGCCAGCCTGCTTTCATTTTCGCGGACTTCTGTATAAAGCTTAGAATTTTGAATCGAGATAGCCGCCTGTCCAGATAACACTTTTAATAATTCCACTCTTTCTGGCGTAAAAGCTCCTGCTGTCAGATTGTTTTCTAGGTAAACAATACTGACGATTTGAGATTGGTTAATTAGCGGCACGCATAAAATTGATTTAGGCTGATTCTTTTGGATGTAGGGGTCGTTAGTAAATTGTCCCTCTCGGACAGCATCATCTAATACCACGCTTTCTTGAGTGCGGACCACATAATTGACAATTGCGGTGGAAAGTTTTTGACTATTATCAACTAAGATTGACTGCAACACGGTAACTTGTTCAGAATTTATTGTCCCTTCAGCTTCAATTAACAGCTTTCCCTGGCTTGACAAAATCAGATAGCCTCGTTGCGCCCCTGCATTTTCTATCAAAATTTTCATTAAGCTAGACAGTAGCTTATCTAGCAATATTTCGCCGGAAATCGCCTGATAAGCTTTCATTACTGTGGTGATATCTAAGTTATTAGCCGAACCAGCAGTCGTAACTGTTGCGGTAGTTTTAGTGTTTTTATTTCCCGATTGAATTGGTTTCAATAACTGCGGATATCGCGTTTCTAAATCCGTTACCTTAGCAGTGGCTCCCCATTGAATATAACAATAATATGCCTCAATCATGTAGAGTTGGGCAAATTTTTCTTTACCCCATTCTAGGTAAAATTTTGCTGCTAGTTCGTTGGCAAGGGCTTCTTCGTTGAGAAATTGATTTTCTTTAGCTCCAGCAATGGCGCGATCGTACATTTCAATCGCCTCCGCTTTATTACCTAACACCCGTTGCCGTTCTGCCTCAACTAAATAGCATTTATGCAGATAATTCATGGGAGCATTTTTCGCCCAATGCTGCAAAGTGGTTTGATGAGTTTCCACCTCAGCAAGAATTTCAGCTTGCTGGGTTTCTGACTGTGTGGGGAAAAGTGCCAAGTTCGTCAGGGCGGCATAGAAATGGAAAATAGGAAGAAAAACCATTCCCGATATTGCGATCAAATACTGTTTGGCTTGGCCAATGTAGTTGAGGGCTGCCGTGTAATTCCCGAAGGAGTAGGCAAGCAGCAGTTTGTAAGTGTAGGCAATAGTGATCGGCGTGAATTCATTATTCTGATGGTACTTAGGAATCGTTACCCTTTCATCGTAGGCAGTTCCGATCAAACAATCCGGTTGGCTGAGGGTTTCCCTCAAGTTCTTCGCCGTCTGCTGGATTATCTTCAAAGAAGTCTGAGCAGAATATTGCTTCACCTGAGCCAATGCAGCGCTGTAATCTGCTATTTCGGTTTCCCAAGTGTCTAGTTCTACCCCACCGAAAAATTTAGCATAAAAGTAAAAATCTATGTTGTAGCCAGCAGAGAGAAAGTCGCCAGTTTCCATGCCAGCCGTAAAGCCATCTTTTAGTATTGGTATCGTTGCCCTAATAGATTCTTGGTGATGCTGAATATAACCCCCAAAGCCAATCAGAGTTACAGACTTGAATTCCCGCACATTAAACCGCTCTAGTAATGAGATTGACAATTGCCCAAAGCCATAGCCCGTTTTCGCCTCTCCCAAAAATGCACACAGCACCAGACCATGAACTCCATACCCCACAGTTGATGCGGGTGCATTCCCAAATTGGAGCGATAAACTCACCATCGTCGAGCTAAGTAGGGGTAGCAAACTCGGCATTGCTTGAACAATGGTTGAAATCAACATTCCTAGCAGTTGCATAGCTGCCTGAGTTTGGAGATTAGTCATTACTGGCAGGTCAATCAATTCCTCAACTTTTCTTCCCTGAAGCTGGCTATTGAGGGTTTGTAGCGCTTGGCTAATTTGGGTTTCGTCAGGTGTGATGGGGAGTTCAACCCCTAATTGCCCCAAGACATCTCTACCGACGGCGAGCGCTTCTAACATCTTGCTCTGGGCTGTGTAAGTAGCGATTTTAATCTCGTAAATTTTCACTTTGTCTAAAATCGTCTTAGCTTCTTGCAACACCAAGGCTGCCATTTGTTCCATGCCTTCAAGGTCAGCATTTAAATAGGCGGCTTCGGCAGCAGCAACATAAAGATTTAGGGTCAATTCATATTGAGTTTGCCAGCAGTTGGCTGTCAACAGTTCAATCCCTGTTTGCAGATAGATATTTGCCGCAGCGTAGGCGGTAGAACTTCTTGCCTTACCTCCCGCTTCTAAGTTAAGTTGGGCTAAGGCTTCTCGTTCGCTTAATTGATTGATTAATTAACTCAATTCCTTGATTCAAATGTCCCACAATATCAAAGAGTTTTTCTTCTCTTTCAATATCCGAGAAATTTTGTAGAAGTAACTGTCCTATTTTGAGATGAGTGGCTTGTTTTTGATCGTTGGGAATCAATGAATAAGCCGCTTGCTGAACGCGATCGTGCAGGAACTTATAAGTTGGATTAGCAACAGAATGATTGGGGAATTTAGCATCTGCTTGAATGAAGTTATAGCCTTCGGAAATCACTAAAATGAGTTCTTCTTGCAAGGCTTTCCACAGCGCTGATGCCGTTGCTTCTGGTAATTCTTCGCTGACTGTTGCCAATGTCTCTAAATCAAACTGCGCCCCAATACACGCGGCAAGTTTGAGAACATCCTGAGTTTGGGCAGGCAACTTCTGCAATTGCGCCGCCATAAAGTCCACCACATCCGAGGTGCCGGCAAATTTAACTCGATCGAGATCGCACTGCCAATGCCGTACATCCCAGTCAAATCTAATTTGACCATCTTCATGCAACGCCTTGAGGAATTGAGTCGAGAAAAAGGGATTACCTTGGGTTTTTTGATAAACCAATTCTGTCAGGGGTTCGGCTAAAGATAAATCGCAAATCAGCGTATCTGCCACCAACTGATTCAGATATCTTTGGCTCAACGGTTGCAGCGTAATAGTATTCACCACTGCCCCAGACTTAACAATCTCATCCACCGTCAACATAAACGGATGAACGGGCGACACCTCATTATCCCGATAAGCACCCAATACCAACAGATGCCCCCTATCCTCCATCAATAGTTGTAGCAACTTCAGCGATGCCGAATCCGCCCACTGCAAATCGTCCAAAAACATCACTAATGGATGTGAGGCAGTAGTAAATACTTTTACAAACTTTTGCATCAGCAAATTAAAGCGATTTTGTGCTGCACTACCCGACAATTCTAGTGCAGTCGGTTGAGCGCCAATGATGCGTTCTAACTCAGGAATCACCTCAATCAGCACTTGCCCACTCTCGCCTACTGCTGTCAAAATTAGGGTTTTCCATGTGTGTAACTGAGCATCACTTTCTGATAATAATTGCCCCATCAATTCCCGAAATGCTTGTACAAATGCACTAAAGGGAATATTGCGCTGGAATTGGTCATATTTGCCTTTAATAAAATAGCCACGCTGTCTGGCTATAGGCTTATGGACTTCGTTCACTACGGCGGTTTTGCCAATTCCAGAGAAGCCAGCTACCAGCATCATTTCACTGCTTCCTAAATGCGATCCCCCCCCGCCCCCCTTAAGAAGGGGGGAGTCGGATGAAGCCCCCCTTATTAAGGGGGGTTGGGGGGATCGTCCTGATGCAACTCGTTCAAAGGCTGCTAATAGATTAGAAACTTCTGTTTCTCTGCCGTATAGTTTTTCGGGAATCAGGAAACGGTCTGTAATATCTCGGCTTACCAAGTCAAATTCTTCTATGCTTTCCGTTTGTTGTAATTGAACCAGACACATTTCTAAATCATGCTTGATTCCGAAGGCTGTTTGATAGCGGTTTTCGGCATTCTTCGCCATCAATTTACTGACAATTTGAGATACGATTAGGGGAATTTCTGGCTCGATTTCCTGCAGGAAAAGCGGCTGTCTGGCAATGTGGCAGTGAACCAACTCTAAAGCGTCTTCTGTCTCAAAAGGCAGTTTTCGACTCAGCAATTCGTAGAAGGTGACACCGAGGGAGTAAAAGTCAGTGCGGTAATCGAGAGTGCGATTCATTCTCCCGGTTTGTTCTGGTGAGATGTAAGCAAGGGTTCCTTCCAAAATGCCGGGGTTTTTCAGTATCGGTGTTTCTCGCGTTAGTTGAGTGGAAATGCCAAAATCAATAATTTTTAATTGTTCCGTTTCCGGGTTATAAACAATATTCGAGGGGTTAATATCTTTATGAATGATATTTGCGCTGTGAATTTGACCTAATGCTTCTGTGGTGGCGATCGCAATTTGCAGAAACTCCTTGAGGCTAAACTTTCGCTGCTGCATCCAAATTGTCAAGGATTCACCGCCAAAGTCCTCTACAAACATCACGAGACTGTTTTGGTATTTTTGCAAGTCATAGACTCGCACAACTCCCGCCTCTTTCAACTCTTGGGTAATGCGGTATTCGGTGCGGTAGCGCACCAATTCTTGAGGTGTGGGGTAACTTTCTTTAAGAAATTTGAGGATAAGCGGCTGGTTATCTGCTTCCCGAATGGCTCGGTAAACCAGAGAGTTGGCGCTTTCATAGACAAGTGTCACAACGGCAACGCCTGGAATCAAGAGCATATTGATTTTTTTGCTAAAAATTAACGCGCAGTCAAAACGCACCAGCTTTGTGTATAGAATAGCACGTTAGAAAGGCAAAAATTTTGTTTGTGTAACAAATGTTTAGTTTTTCGGGCAGCAGCCTGCAAATACTTTGTGGTTGCCCCGATTTCGATCGCCTAATTTGTATGGTGCATCAACAGTCGATCGCACTTTTGATTTGATTTTCAGGTATAGCAACCGCTTAATTTAAATTGTGTAGCCTGTCTTTGATTTTTGTGCGAGTCCCCAATGCAGACTGACAGCGTTCCCAATAAATTTTAGCCGCGCGATCGGCCTGATTCTGACGCCAACACTCGGAAAACAGCCGCGCCGCTTCAGCCACATTCCCTTCCAAGTAAATTGCCCTCGCTTCTGCAAACAATTCCAGCGTAGCTAACTTGCCCGCTTTGATTTCTGGCCTGTCGGCATCAAACACCTCATAAATCGTCACCGCTTCCGATTTTCCCTTGACTTTTACCGTGTCGAGAGTGCGGATTGCATACTGAGATGGATTTTTCAGGCGCGAATAAGTTGGCTGAGTAATTAACAGCGCCACCCCATAATTTTTTGTCAAACTTTCCACGCGAGAAGCTAAATTAACGGCATCGCTGATTACTGTCCCATCCATGCGATTTTGTCCTCCCACCGTTCCCAGCATCAAAGAACCCGTATTAATCCCAATCCCAATCTGAATCGGGGCACAGCCTGAATTAGCGCAGTATTGATTGTATTCAACGAGACGGTGCAGCATCGCAATTCCCGCTTTCACCGCATTATCCGCCTCACCGCTAAACAGCGCCATAATCGCATCGCCAATATATTTATCAATAAACCCCTTATTTTCATTAATCACGGGTTCCATGCGAGAAAGATAGGAATTGATAAATTTGAAATTATTCTCCGGTGTCATAGTTTCCGAAAGTGTTGTAAAATCGCGAATATCTGAAAACAATACCGACATTTCTAACTGCACTTGGTCGCCCAATTCCACATCCACGATGCTTGATTTATTTAGAAATTGGAGAAATTGATAGGGTACAAATCGCTCGTAAGCTTTGTTGAGTTGAGCCAGCCTAGTTTCATTTTCGCGTACTTCTGTATAAAGCTTAGAATTTTGAATAGAAATAGCCGCCTGTCCAGATAACACTTTTAATAATTCCACTCTTTCTGGCGTAAAAGCTCCTGCTGTCAGATTGTTTTCTAGGTAAACAATACTGACGATTTGAGATCGATCGATCAGCGGCACGCATAAAATTGATTTTGGCTGATGCTTTTGAATGTAGGGGTCGTTGGTAAATTGTCCCGATCGCACAGCATCATCTAGTACCACACTTTCTTGAGTGCGGGACACATAATTGACAATCGCAGAACAAAGTTCTTGACAATTATCAACAGGGATTGAGTGCAGCACGGTGACTTGTTCGTCATCGATTGCCCCTTCCGCTTCAATTAACAGTTGTCCCTGGCTTGACAAAATCAGATAGCCTCTTTGCGCCCCTGCATTTTCCATCAAAATTTTCATCAAGCTAGACAGTAGTTTATCCAGCAATATTTCGCCGGAAATCGCGTGAGAAGCCTTCATCACTGCGCTGATATCTAGGTGATTCCCCGAACCAGTCGTTGTCATTGCTACGGTAGTTTGAGTGTTTTTCCTTCCCGGTTGAGTTACAATAAATAATTGGGGATATCGCGTTTCTAAATCTGTTACCTTAGCAGTTGCTCCCCATTCAACATAACAATAGTACGCCTCAAATATGTAGGCTTGAGCAATTTTTGTTTTGCCCCATTCGCCGTAGAATTTTGCTGCGAGTTCGTTTGCCAGGGCTTCGTCATTAACATATTTGTTTTTTTTGGCTCCAGAAATTGCGCGATCGTACATTTCAATCGCCTCGGCTTTATTGCCCAACACCCGTTGCCGTTCTGCTTCAACTAAATGCCATTTATGCAGATAATTCATCGGAGCATTGTTCGCCCACTGTTGCAGCGTGCTTTGATGGGTTTCCACTAAGCCAAGAATTTCAGTTTGCTTCGTTTCTGGCTGTGCGGGAAAAAGTGCCAGGTGCGTCAGGGCAGCATAAAAATGAAAAATGGGTACAAAAGCCGATCCAGATACTCCCATCAAATACTGTTGGACTTGGGTAATGTGGTCTAGGGCCGCCGTGTAATTGCCATAGCAGTAAGCAAGCAGCAGTTGGAAAATGCAGGCACAGGCGATCGCCGTAAATTCATTATCCTGATAGTGCTTGGGAATCATCACCGTTTCATCATAGGCAGATCCTATTAACAAATCCGGCCGAATACGGGTTTCTCTCAAGTTTTGCACCGTCTGCTGAATCATATCCAAATAAATCCGAGCAGAATATTGTTTCAACTGCGCCATGACAGCCCTGAAACTTGCTATTTCTGATTCCCAAGTATCTAGTTCTACACCAGCGAATAAATAAGTATAAAAACAAATATATATGTTGTATCCAGCGTCTACAAAATCGCCTGTTTCCATACCCAACCTATAGCCCTCTTTCAGCGTCGGTATCGTTGCCAAAAGAGATTCTTGGCGGTGCTGAATCCAACCGCCAAACAAAAGCAGAACTGTGGACTTGAATTCGGGTACATTCAACCGATCGAGCAATGAGAGTGCCAATTGCCCAAAAACATAGCCCGTTTTTACCTCTCCCAAAAAGGCACATAACACCATCCCGTGCATCGCATAACCCACTGTCGATGCGGGCGCATTCCCAAAAGAGAGCGATAAACTCACCATCGTGGAGCTCAGCAGGGGCAGCAAACCGGGCATTCCCTGGAAAATGGGTGGAAACAACATACCAGACAGTTGCATAGCTGCCTGAGTCTCTGGATTTGTCATCACAGGTAAGTCAACCAATTCCTCAATTTTTCGGCCGCTTAGTTGCCCCGCAAGGGCTTGCAGCGCTTTGCCCATCTTGGCTTCATCAGGTTCGGCAGGAAGTTCAATCCCCAGTTGTAACAGTGCGTCTCTTGCTACTGCGATCGTTTCTAAAACCTTGCTCAGGGCTGTCTGAGCAGCAATTTGAATTTCGTAAATTTTAACTCGATCTAAAATTGTCTGAGCTTCTTGCAAAACCAGTGCTGCCATCTGTTCCATACCATCAAAGTCACCATTCAAATAAGCAGTTTCGGCTGCAGCAATATAGAGATTTAGGGTCAATTCATATTGAGTTTGCCAGCATTCAGGTGTCAGTAGCTCAATTCCTATTTGCAGATAGATATTTGCCGCAGCGTAGGCGGTAGAATTTCTGGCCTTGCGTCCAGCTTCTAAGTTGAGTTGGCCTAAAGCTGAGCGTTCACTTAATTGATTGATTAACTCAATTCCTAGATTTAAATGCCCCACAATATCAAAGATTTTTTCTTCGATTTCTATCTCGGAAGAACTTTGTAGCAGCAACCGGCCAATTTTCAGATGAGTGGCTTGTTTTTGGTTGTCGGGAATCAATGAATAAGCCGCTTGCTGGACGCGATCGTGCAGGAACTTATAAGTTGGATTAGCAACAGACTGATTCGGAGATTGAGCATCTACTTGAATAAAGTTATAGCCTTCGGAAATTACTAAAATGAGTCCTTCTTGCAAGGCTTTCCACAGCGCTGATGCCGTCGCTTCTGGTAATTCTTCGCTGACTGTTGCCAATGTCTCTAAATCAAACTGCGCCCCAATACACGCGGCAAGTTTGAGAACATCCTGAGTTTGGGCAGGCAACTTCTGGAATTGCGCCACCATAAACTCCACCACATCCGAGGTGCCGGCAAATTTAACTCGATCGATATCGCACTGCCACCCCCCTTGTACCCCCCTCTGTCCCCCCTTGGTAAGGGGGGATGAAAGGGGGGTGGGGGATTGAGGGTGGTTAAAGATAATGTGACCATCTTCATACAACGCCTTGAGGAATTGAGTCGAGAAAAAGGGATTACCTTGGGTTTTTTGATAAACCAATTCTGTCAGGGGTTCGGCTAAAGATAAATCGCAAATCAGTGTATCTGCTACCAACTGATTGAGATCTGCTAAACGCAATTGTTGCAGCGTAATCGTATTCACCGTGGCCCCAGACTTCACAATCTCATCCACCGCCAACATAAACGGATGAGCAGGTGATACCTCATTATCCCGATAAGCACCCAATACCAAGAGATGCCCCGTATCTTCCATCAATAGTTGTAGCAATTTCAAAGATGCTGAATCCGCCCACTGCAAATCGTCCAGAAACATCACTAAGGGATGTTCAGCAGTAGTAAATACTTGCACAAATTTCTGCATCAGCAGATTGAAGCGATTTTGGGCGGCACTCCCCGACAATTTTAGTGCTGGATTTTGAGCGCCAATGATGCGTTCTAATTCAGGAATTACGTCAATCAAGACTTGCCCGCTCTCGCCTACTGCTGTGAGGATCAGGGTTTTCCATCTGTCTAACTGAGCGTCACTTTCTGATAATAATTGTCCCATCAATTCCCGAAATGCTTGCACAAATGCACTGAACGGGATATTGCGCTGGAACTGGTCGTATTTGCCTTTGATGAAATAACCGCGCTGTCGGGCGATCGGCTTGTGGACTTCGTTCACTACTGCGGTTTTACCAATTCCAGAGGAGCCAGCGACTAGCATCATTTCGGCAGTAGCATTACCAACTCTTTCAAAGGCAGCTAATAGCTCGAAAACTTCTGTTTCTCTGCCGTATAATTTTTCGGGAATCAGGAAATTATCTGTAATATCATGCGTTCCCAAGTCAAATTCTTCTATGCTCTCGTTTTCTTGTAATGTAACCTGACATATTTCTAAATCCTGCTTGATACCCACTGCTGTTTGATAGCGGTTTTCGGCATTTTTCGCCATCAATTTACTGACTATTTGGGAGACAATTAGGGGGATTCCTGGCTTGATTTCGTGGGGAGGAATTGGCTGTCTGGCAATGTGACAGTGAACGATTTCTAAAGCATCTTCTGTCTCGAAAGGTAATTTTCCTGTCAGCAATTCGTAGAAGGTGACACCGAGGGAGTAAAAGTCAGTTCGGTAATCGATAGAGCGATTCATCCTGCCTGTTTGTTCCGGCGAGATGTAAGCGAGGGTGCCTTCTAAAATGCTGGGGTTTTTCAGGGTTGGCATTTCTCGCGTTAGCTGAGTGGAAATACCAAAGTCGATAATTTTGAGTTGCCCCGTTTCCGGGTTATAAACAATATTTGAGGGGTTAATATCTTTGTGGATGATGTTAGCTGCGTGAATTTGCCCTAAAGTTTCAGTAGTGGCGATCGCAATTTGCAGAAACTCCTTGAGGCTAAACTTTCGCCGCAGCATCCATATTTTCAAGGATTCCCCGCCAAAGTCCTCCACAAAAATCACGAGGCTGTTTTGGTATTTTTGCAAATCATAGACTCGCACGACTCCCGCCTCTTTCAGCTCTCGGGTGATGCGATATTCGGTGCGGTAGCGCAGCAATTCTTGAGGTGTGGGGTAGCTTTCTTTGAGAAGTTTGAGGATCAGCGGTTGACGATCCGCTTCCCGAATGGCCCGGTAAACCAGAGAGTTAGCACTTTCATAGAGCAGTGTCTGGACGGCAACGCCTGGAATCGAGAGCATATTGATTTTTCTGCTAAAAATTAACGCTAAGTCACAACGCACCAGCTTTCTGTAAATAATAGCGCGTTAGAAACGAAAAAAATAGGGTTTTTTAACTCCTGTTTAGTTTTTCGGCATCTCTTGGCTTTCAATCGCTCGTTTCTGTCGGCTTTACCAACCACTTCGCTGCTAACCGAACCGCAAATTCAAGTAATGCCACGCGCTGCGGGGAAAATACAAAATGGAAAAACAGACTGCCAATCATTAAAATCCTCGGAAAATTGCCGTGCTAAGTAATATCAAATCCTCTATTCATCGGAATGGTAAATTCGATTTCACTGTTGACGGTTGACAGTAAACAGTAAACAGTGAACAGTCAACAGTCAACATCACCTGACGGTGTAACCTGAAATGATCTAATAGAAGAAAAGGAATATTAATATCTTTTCACCACGGACTGCCAATCATCACAAAAGCCGACCAATAATAAGGATGCGACAACTTCAAATCAGCAAACCCCTGCAAAGATTGCGGCAACTCCACCCCCTCGCCCCGACTCGAACCCCGCAACTTGCCGCCCTCCAAACGCACATCACCCCGCAACATCGCAATTTGCGCTTCTCGCAGCGCCGCAGCCTTAATTGGCGCAGTCTTCAAATGCTGGTAAAACTCATTCATCAATCCCAAAGTACCCTCATCCGAAACATACCACAAACTCCCCAAAGCCGTTTGCACCCCCGCTTGCAGCGCCAAACCGCCAAAACCCAACTCCGCACTTTCATCACCCACAGCAGTCCGACAAGCACTTAAAACTAACAAATTCACCTGCGGATTATTCAATCTCAAATTCTGTAATTGATCCAGTCTTAGCCGACTATCCCACAACTGAATAAAAGAATTACTCGGAGCCCCCGGACGAAATTCGCCGTGAGTAGCTAAGTGAATAATTCCAAAAGGCCGGCTTTGATGCTGTCGTTTCAAATTCTCTAAAGTGAAACCCTCATTCAGAAAACTTGCTCCCGGCCACTCTCGCGAAATAGCTGCTATTTCTGCAGGAACTGCAGGTAAAGGATTCAACTGTGAAAATTGCGACGCGCCCATTGCTAGAACTTGAGAATTTCTGAGATCGACGTAGCGACTATCTGTTAAATTAATACTCGGCATCAAACTGAGACTGTATTTTTCCACCAAAAATTGCTTTCCGTCGTGCAAAGCAGCAAAGGGCATACCTCTCAAACCCCGATCGACAACAAAGGAAATAGTATCCGTTTCGCACTTTTGCAAATCCTCCTCCAAAGGCGCAACCATCCACTTATAAAGCTTTTGGGCTGATGGTAGATAACTCGTAGTAGTCCGCGCCCCAGGCTTAGTAATCTCACCCCTGAATTCAGTTACAACTTTCAGCAATTCTTCCCGATTTGCTTCCGACACCGTTTTGTGAACTACTGCACCGCAAGAAGTTACTAACATTAAATCTAATTTTTCTTCTCGCGAAAACAGATAAATTAAGCTGGGTTTCGTGCCCGTTTCTGCACCCGCAGATGCTAACTTTTTCTTGATTTCGTCTGGGGATAGCAACTCGTCGCTGCTGACGTTGATACCGAAATATTCCCGGAATTCTTGGCTGAAAGATTTTTCCAGCAGAGGTAAAGCTGCCGATATTTGACCGACATCCAAATTTCTGCCGATTTCACTGCGAAATGCTGACTGAATAACTGAATCTCTGATATTTGAATTGATCACATTTCTCAGTCCTCTCTGAGATTGGATTCTTTCCGGCGGCAGCCTTTCTCGGAGTTTTTCTATATCTCGCGATATTCTGTTTTGATTCCGTTGCTGTTGGGAGTTAAGGGGTTCGTTTGGTTCGGGAAAAATCGATCGCCCTCGATCTGGAAATCTATCCCTGAGTGATGGCGGCAGCGAATTGGGATTATTGGGATTGTTCGGATTGTTCGGATTGTTCGGATTGTTCGGATTGTTCGGATTGTTCGGATTGTTCGGATTGTTCGGATTATTTGGTTGGTTGGGATTGTCGGGATTATTTGGATTATTTGGTTGGTTGGGATTGTTGGGATTGTTGGGATTGTTCGGATTATTAGGATTGTTGGGATTGTTGGGATTGTTGGGATTGTTGGGATTGTTGGGATTGTTGGGATTATTGGGATTGTTCGGATTATTGGGATTATTTGGTTGGTTGGTAGTGACGATCGCACTATTGCCCTGAGTGTAAGAATTGATGAAAGATTGTCCCTGAGCAATTGTACCTGCAGCATTGCTGGCGATCGCCCCAGCAGTCCCGTTAACCGCCGCATCTCCCACCGCAAAAGGTATCGGCGGATTGACATCCCCGCCGCCGTGGGCGATCCTGACTGTACCCGGTTGATCGCCACCAAGCGTTGAGACACTCACAGTGCGGTTTTGGTCAAAAGTACCAGTCACTCGCACCAAACCCGGAGTTGCGATATCAACTTTAGCGCCCGGAGCATAGACCGATACAATGCTAATATCATTTTGAGCGTTAATATTGACTGCAGGATTGCGGCCGCGCCCCGAAAGATTAACATCTATTTCCCCAGTTCCGATCTGCCCTCCCGCTAAAATATCCACAATTGATGAAGCATTAATATTGCCAGTGCTGACATTTCCCCTGCTGCTAACTAAATCAACTATAACTCCCTGCAAATTTCCAGCATTGACATCGCCAGATGCTGTGAAGCTGACACCGTTAGCTGCGGTAACATTTGCAGTCTGAATGCTTCCAGCATTACTATTAACTGAAACATCACTTCCCTGTAAAATACCTGAATTTATATTGCCCAAAGCTGTCAAATTCACATTGCTGGTGGCGGTAGCACTGGTAACTCCAATTGTCCCCGCACTGCTGTTAATATTAACAGCCACACCCCGCAAATCCCCTGAATTCACATTTCCCGCACTTCTTACATTGATATTTCCAGTTGACGCAGTATTGCCGATCGCAATATTTCCCCCATCACTATTAACATCAACTGCAGCACCCTGCAAATTCCCAGTATTTAAGTCGCTAGAAGCTCTCAAAGCAACGCTGGCGGCGGCAGCATCAATCGATGCCACATTAATATTAGTTTGGGCGTCCAAATTGACTGTGGGAATCGCAGGATTAACTGGATTTGTGGCAGGATTAACAGCGATCGCCCCCGTGTTGATTTGTTGTCCTGCTAAAATTCTGACATCTCCCGTAGTGGCGATCGTACCCGTAGCGACACTTCCGCTGCTGCTGCTAGCCCTGAGAGTAGCACCCGCGAGGTTCCCTACGGTTAAGTCGCCCGAAGCTGCCAAAGTGAGATTTTCGGTGGCTGTAATATTGGCGGGTGTTGTATTCGGGACAATTGTATTCGGATCGGTCAAAACTCCCAGAGTCCCTGAGCTACTGGTAATATTAACTTGAGAACCCTGCAAATTCCCAAAATTCACATTGCCAAAAGCTGTAAAGGCGATCGCCCCAGAATTCCCAGTGTCGATCGCACCGGTTACAATATTACCCCCAGTCGTATTCAGACTAATATTGCCGTTGATATCATTGGGAGAAATATCATTGGTTAATATAATATTGTTGAGAGCTTGAATATTAATTGTCGAACTCGACGTTAATCTGCCCCCAACCACTACTCCAGCTTCCCTGCTTTCGAGGCTAACTTGTCCCCCGTTAATATCTCTAGTTTGCACATCTCCCGTTGCCGACAAAATCACCGGCCCGGCTGCTAAAATATTTTCCACAGCAATCAAATTTCTGCTAAAAACAGGCTCCGCAGTGAAATTTCCATCCTCACCTAAAATGTCAGGAGAAACATTAACAGAATTGGCCAAATTTGCCACTCCCGCCCGCAGAATCAAAGCCGGACTGCTGGTTAAAATCGCAATATCTGGGTCGGAATTCACATTTTCAGTCTGCAATGCCAAATCCGGGCCAGTAATAGTAATATTTTCACCAACAATACTTCCCCTCGCCTCTACTTTCAGAGAAACACCAGTATAATCCCCAAAGAAAACATCTCCTTCGGAACTGATAATCGGGTCAAATAAACTCACAAAATTTCCCGGCATTCCCGACAAATTCCGCACCGAAAAATTGCCTCCCGCAACAAAGTGAGAATCCCCCGAAATCGTGCCGTTGCTAACTAAACTCAAATTGCCTGCGCTTTGGAATTGCGGCGGAAGAGACAAGCCGCCAGTAGCATTTTGAGTGAGAATGTCGATCGCGCGATCGGCCCGCACCTCTAAATTCCCCCCAGCCCGCGCCAAAAACGGATTCTGAACGCTATCTCGAACCCGCACCGCATCCCCTGCCAGCAAACTCAAATCCCCCGCAGTTTGCAACCTAGTCCCCGCTAACGTCAGATTTCCTGCAGCCCATAAATTCGCACTTCCCGCATTCAATTGATCCAACGCAGACATATTCCCAGCAGCAATCGCCACATCCCCAGAATTCACCAGCAAACCAGAACCCACTAGCCGCACGCTACCGTCATCCGCAACCACAACACCAGTCGCCTGATTTTGCCCCGTACCTGTCAGCAACTGCGGCAAAGAAACAGGATTTAAACCTTGTGGAGAATTCCCAAAATTCCCGCCCGTTGATATCTCCAAACTCAACAAAAGCCCCGGTTGACTGATACGCAAAACATTCTCCCCCGGAACCGCAGCAACAGTAATTTGCCCTCCCGGTGCCGACAACTGCCCCGTACTAACAACCGTACCGCCCAACAAAGATAAACTCTTGCCCGGAGTCACAGCCAAATTACCAGCATTAACAATACTCCCCGGTTGAGTCCCGCCAAAATAAAAAGCATTTGGCGCACCAACTAACGCGCTAAAATTATTTGTACCCGCAGCATTAAACCAATTAGAACCAAAACCGACATTCGTCGCAGTAGTCGCAGTGAAAGCCCCCGGCACATTCAAACTCGCCTGCGGGCCAAACACAATCCCCGCAGGATTAATCAGAAACAGATTAGAATTGCCGCCCGTGACAGTAATTAAGCCATTAATGAGTGAAGCGTCGCCGCCAGCAATGCGAGCTAATATATTTTGAATAGCCGAATTAGTCAGAAAATTAGCAATTTGACCTTGATTTAAGCCGAATTGGCCAAAACTATGAAAAAGATTCGCCCCGTCTCCCGACAAACTGCCGCCATTGATATCGTAGCGGTTGCCGGTGCGGGTAACAGCAGTGCCAGTACCGTCAGCAGCCGGGACTATTGGCTGTGCTTGCGCCAAAGTATTAAAAATTAACAAAGAAAACGGACAAATAAATAACCCGACCTTTTTAATCTTTAAGTTGACGTTTTTCATGGCAGCTACAGTCGATCGCTATTTTCCTCAATTATTACACCTGCAAACCAGTTACCTGTAAATGAAAAATTAATTCCCTCATGACAACTCCCACCATCAAAAGCTTGTACACAGACGGCGCTTGTTCCGGCAATCCCGGCCCCGGCGGCTGGGGTACAGTAGTTTGCTACGCCGACGGCAACTGTCACGAACTCGGGGGATCAGACCCCCAAACCACCAACAACCGCATGGAAATGCAGGCCGCAGTCGCTGCGCTCGAATTTTTTGCTAATTCCGGTCAAACCGAACCAGTAACCCTTTACACGGACAGTGAATACGTTAAAAACGGCATCACCAAATGGATTCAAGGCTGGAAAAACAAAGGCTGGAAAACCTCGACGGGCAAAGAAGTCGTCAACCAAGACCTCTGGCACCTGCTAGACAAGCTGAATTCGCGACAAATCCAGTGGGAACACGTCCGGGGCCACTCCGGCAACTTCTACAACGACAGGTGCGACGAAATCGCCCGCAGCTTTTCCCACAATCTCACTCCCAAACTGCAACAGCAGAAAGCAACCACAGGCGGGACTGGGGCGAGTACGGGGGCACCGCCGCTACACTTGCAAAACCCAATTGTTTTGGAAGAAACGGACACAACTGGTAACAAAACGATAGAATCCTATGTCATATCTTCTGACCTTCCGATCTCCAACTCTACCATGATGGATTCAACTGCCGATACCCTGGAGAACTTGCCCCGCGAGGTGAGAGTTCAGGAACTCCGCAACCTGATAGAAACTTTGCACACAGCCGATGAAGTGGCCACCAAGGGCTACTTGATCACCAGTTCTGAACTGGCTGATTTGATGGATGTAAATGCCAGCGCTGTCACCAGTCGCGGAGACAATTGGGTGTGGCGCAACTGGGTAGTTTCTCGCGTGCGGCGCGAGGGAAACCAAATTCTCTGGCAATTAGAGAGAATCGACCACGTAAGTACAACAGATTAGTCATCAGTCATCAGGCATTAGTCAGATTCTGACTAATGCCTTTTGCCTGCTGCGATATCTAGGGTTAATTCCCCGAACTATAACGGTAGGTGCGCGCCGCGTGCCTACCGTTTCAGCACATTAAAAATAATTTTATCTATAATTAAGAAAAACAAACAAATCCCGAACCAACCGTGAAAAACAAGAGTTCGATAGGTTTAATGAACTGGCTGCAACCAAAACAAGAAACCGTTTTGTTATGCGACTCAATTGCAGCAGCTTCTGACATGGCATTTATGCTCAAGGGTGAGTGGGATGGCTGCAATAGTTTGGTTCTTCCTAAATCCGACAAGGTAGCAATTGAAGCAGCCGCTAGTTTGCTGGAGGCATCGTGGTGCTACCAAAATGCTTCCGAAACAGTTTTAATTCGGTTAGCAGCGGACGAATTGCTCCGCCGTTATGCCCTGGGAGACAGATTTTTTATTAATGCCAATTTGAGATGCGCTCAATTGGATAAAGTCTGCTTGCAAAAGATTGATTTGAGTTATGCAAAATTGAATTTGGCCGACCTGGGCGGCACGAATTTAAGTCAAGCTAATTTAACATCAGCGGAGATGCCGGGAGCAAATTTGAGTGACAGTAACTTGAGTGGAGCGCAACTGGTCAGGGCTAATTTAGTTGGAGCTAATTTATCAGATGCTAATCTCCGAGGCGCAAATTTGAGTTATGCAGATTTAAGCAATGCTAACTTAAAAAATGCAGATTTAAGAGGTGCAAATTTAGGTAGATGTGACTTAAGAAAAACTTGCTTAAATGAGGCGATGGTTGACTAAAATAAGGGGCGGGGGGAGAGCAGATTATTTATGCTCCGCGTTCCAATTAAGATTCATATTTGCGATCGCGCCACCTGTAGGTATGGGCAGAAATAATACCATTTATCTAAAATCATGCAATACTCTTTGACCCCCCCTAGCCCCCCCTTAGTAAGGGGGGGGACAAGAATACTGTTGCATTATTTTTTTAAATTGGTATAACCTCCAGATTGAGAGGACGCTCACCCTCGATCGAAAACGGTTTGAGGCTCGTACTATCTAGCTGTAAACTGTCAACTGTCAACAATCAACTGTCAACTGCCATACAATGAGCTATGAAACTGCCCTCAGCCACTTCTGGCAGCAATTAGGAGAGATATTGCTCGGTACTGCACAAAAGAATAATCGAGCCGTTTCCGACAAATTGAGTAACTACGAACGCTACCAGCAAGCGGCTTTCAACCGACCGGAGTTTTATCCGATCGATCGATCTGTGTCGCCCGAATATTACCGCCCCATTGCGCCTTGGATGGGGCGATTAATTTTGCCGGCCATTCACCAACGGCAAACGATTCAAGGCGCGTTTTTTGAAATTCATCACGCGCCCGATGAATTTCAGCATTTGGTGGGACAAATTGCGATCCTGCGGTTTAGTGACGATCGCCTGGTGCAGGCCTACGTTCGGGCCGTGACGAAAGACGTGCATTTCAGTCCTCAAGCTGAACGCAGCCAACAAAAAGGCATAGTTCACCCAACTAGGCTCAATCACTGGCGACAAGTTAATCCCCTAGAGTCGATCGCAGGTTCGCATCCTCACGATGATGTAATTGTGATGCTGCAAGAACCCGTGGGTGTGGAACAATTTGCACAAAACAACATTCTGACCGTTGCTTGCGAACCAGTGCAAATTACCGGACGTTATTACGGGTTAGTGAAATTTGTGCGATCGATTCAGCCGAAGGGTGATTTGTTTGAGGTAATTCACTTCGATCGCGCCTCGCGACAATTTGCGGGAGCCCAAGAAATCGTTAGCCTGCCTCCAGTAATTGCCAATAGCAATCAGAATGCTTCTTCCACCAGCAAAAACATTGAGAAATCGCCCCTAAATGAAAGTGGATGGTATATTTACGGTGCGCCGGATCGATCGGGGCGATTTGTCGTGCAGGCGATCGCGCCTCGGAGTTTGTTGCAGGTTGAAGCTGACCGACAGATTGCAGGCAAAACCTCAGTTAAACACTACCTTAAACACGAGTCTTGGAGCAATCTGGTAGCTCAGAAGGGAACAACCAGTAAGACATTGCTCCGTTTCAAATCAAATCGAAATCCAGTTAATTGGCACGAAGGAAAACGAGCCTTACTGATTCACATCTATGGTGGGATTGGAGGCAAAAAAGCAGAACCAGCTACCAAAACTCCGCTCTACTTCGGGCATTTTGCTTACGGACTGGCGACAGTCGTGCGAGAACCGCTGGCGAATGAACTGCGGTTTGATATTGTTTATCACCAAATCTATACGCACAACCAGGAGGGGCTGATTGCTGGGAGTTTGCATTGGTCGCGCTACATGGGCGACAGACAGTTTGGCTGCTTTGGTTTGCGCCCGGTTTGCGATACGATAATCGAATTCGATGCCTTCACGAGCGAGTATGAAACCCAGAACGGCCAGAAGCGATCGCCACTCGATCGATTGATTTACCAGTTAGAAATCATGGCGGCTCGTTACCGGATTGGCGATGGCACCGGAGGGACGTTTGTTGGGCCTGACTACAATTGCACTCAAGACTCCAATCAAGCTTTGTATGCAGCAATGCGGCAAATTGCTCGATCGCTTTTGTCTCTCCCAAATATCGAAGCATCGAAACAGCAACACCCCGAAGAATTAGATAAATTAAAGCAGTTAGAACAGTTGAGCAAGGAGTTAAAACGGCTGCTGTTGCCCTGTGGAACCGCACGCGCCGACTGGAAGAATCAAGATGAAGTTTTGGGCAGCACTTTAGAAGATCGTCCGCTGCAAAAGATTCGCCGAAGCCTGTTGAGTTGGCGCACAATTCTACCGCGTCTGACAAGCGATGAAGTGACTCAAGCCTTTCTCGAACAGGGTGGGGAAGCTTGGGTATTGCGAACAAATCAGGTCGGAGGTTTTAATGGAGAGATTGAACCTGTAGCGCCGATGACATTGTAGCCCGCTTTCCACAGTCCACCTGCACCCATATATGAATGTTGGGGTGCCGAATTTGAAGTCAAAATTGTTTAAGAATAAAACATTGTTGTGTCCTTGTAGAAGTCGAGGCATTTTATGCACTTTACAACTGTCGCGGGCCCTGCGGGGCGACTCAATCTCACCGACACGGGCGCGGTAAGTGGCGAAGAACCACAAGCCATCCCCGTCCTGTTAGTACACGGTATGGCTTACGACATCGGAGTCTGGGACGAGACGAGCGCACTTTTGCGAGCAAATCTCGGTCAAAACCAGCGCATTCTGGCGATCGACCTCCGGGGCCACGGCGCATCCGATCCGCCCGCAGACGGCGACTACAGCCCCGATGCCTGCGCCGCCGATATCATCGCCGTCCTCGACGCGCTGAATCTCCCGCAAGTAGCCCTTGTCGGGCACAGTTTCGGGGCATTTGTCGTCCTCGCCACGGCCGCCTCCGCGCCAACGCGGGTGACGCACGTCATTCTCGCAGATCCGCCCGGTGACTTTAACTACCTGCCGCCGTCGGTGTACGAGGAACAGATGGTTCCCTTCCTCGCAGCGCTGGCGGGCGACGGCTACCGCGCTGCTGCAGAGGAAAAGTTCGCCCAAGCCCTCGAAGGCGCTACGGCTGCGACGCGCCAAACTACGATCGCGCGCCTCGCATCCACCCCGCGCGATCGGCTGATCGGTATGTACAAAGGTATGTTTGCTTACAGCGCCGTCGGTGCGATCGATCGCTACTTAGCAACTCCGGGCGCGCGAATCGCAGCAGTGATCGCACCCGCCAACTCATGGCCCTTCAGCCTCCACATACTCCGCCCCGAAATTGCCACCGCCGTCATACCCGAAACCAGCCACTGGTTGCAGCTTGATGCGCCGGTTCCCTTCACCGAAGCCGTGGCGGCTCAATTGAGCAGTCATTAGTTATTAGTTATTGGTTGTTGGTTATTGGTTGTTGGTTATTAGTTATTAGTTATTAGTTATTAGTTATTGGTTGTTGGTCATTGGTCATTAGTCATTAGTCATATCGTTTCCGGTTGCATCGGAATGATGTTAACTGTTAACTGTTAACTGTTAACTGTCAACTGTTAACTGTGAATTTACTCTTCCGATGAAGAGAGGATTTGATATCATTGTTGGTACAGACGCGGTTTCAACCGCCCGATCGTAAAGGGGGTATGTTACTTCCCAAAATCACGGCGGCAGCAATCTAACAAAGCATCAAGTTCTCCAGCAACTTGCCAAGGATTTCGACCTTTCAAAAAAGCAGCGATCGCAGCTTCATAGGGATTTCTGCCAGTTTTTTTGACAGCCGCGATCGCCTCTTGGTTAGAAAATCCCCGCCCGCACACTAACCAAGCAGCCAAGACGTGTCCTGTGCGCCCGATTCCACCGCTACAGTGAACTACCACCCGATCGCCCGCGCTATCTGCAGATGCCAAAAACGGTAAAATGCGATCGATTAAAATTTCGCGACTGGCAAATTCAAAATCGGCGATCGGAGCCCAGCAAACGCGATCGCCCCCAAAAACATTTCGATAGCTTCCCAGCAAATCACCATAGCGGACGAGTTGAGTCTCAGCAAGCAAACAGCAAACTCGATCGATCTTCTGTCGCCGCATAAAATCAATCCACCGAGCAACTTCTGCATCGCCGTATCCCGGTTTTGCCGCACCAAACACAACTAATTCATCCTCAGAAGCCGCCGCAAATTTGTACATAATTATATTATAATTGATATCAAGTTATACTATTTAAATAAAAATGTATCTGAGTTGATTTGCGTCAATCTGCCTGACATCTGCAGTTGACTCAATCAAAATTTTACACGAGCAATCTAGTCCAGTCCAATTCTTCAATCGAAAATCTAAAATCTAAAATCGAAAATAGAATGAGTCCCAGCTTGCGAACAGTCAATGCTACCAGATATGTCACTCCTTTGCGCGAGGGAGGCTCGCTACCGGCGATCGTCGAAGCCGACGATGACGGTATGTACGTACTCAAATTTCGCGGTGCGGGTCAGGGAGCAAAATCTTTAATCGCGGAGTTAGTAGCCGGAGAAATTGCGCGCGCGATCGGGCTACCAATCCCCGAACTCGTGTTTGTGGAACTCGATCCCGAACTCGCGCGCACGGAACCAGACCCGGAAATTCAAGATTTAATTCGCGCCAGTGCAGGCCTCAACCTCGCCCTTGACTATCTTCCCGGTTCCATCACCTTTGACCCCGTAGCGGGCAAATCTGAGGCGGATCTGGCCTCGGAAATTGTCTGGTTCGATGCTTTTGTCACTAATATCGATCGCACGCCGCGCAATGCAAATATGCTGGTATGGCACCGCCGGCTGTGGCTGATCGACCACGGTGCGGCGATGTATTTCCACCACACTTGGAAAGATTATCTATCCCGCAGCCGCGATCGTTTTCCCGCAATTAAAGACCACGTTTTGCTGCGTTTTGCGAGCAATCTGGAAGCTGCAAACTTCAAGATGACTCAGATGCTAACCCCAGAAATTATTCGCAACATCGTTCAACTGATTCCCGATGTTTGGCTGGTGGGAAATTCGCCTTTCACCGACAGCAACCAGCATCGCGATGCTTATATTGAGTACCTGCTAAATCGGCTAGAATCAACACATATTTTTTTGGAGGAAGCGATTAGTGCCCGCTCGATTTCTGTATGATTATGCCATTATCCGCGTCGTTCCCAAAGTCGATCGCGAAGAGTTTATCAACGTCGGGGCGATCGTTTCTTGCGGTACCAAAAAATTTCTTGAAGCCCGGATCGAAATTGACGAAGAGCGCTTGAGGGCGATCGACTCAACCTTGGATCTGGAACTGATTCGCAACCACCTAGCAGTCATTCCCGTCATTTGTGCGGGCGGCTCCGAATCTGGCGCGATCGGTCAACTTCCACACAGAGAGCGCTTTCACTGGCTCGTAGCACCCCGCAGCACGATCGTTCAAACATCTAGGGTACACACTGGTTTGTGCGAAAATCTACCCAGCGCGATCGAACATTTGCTCAATACAATGGTGCGATAGTTTCGCAAGGTAAAAAAATGATCCAAATTGAACAAACAAATATGACCTTCCCGCTTTGGGGTTTAGCAATTTTCATCCTGTGGACGATCGCAGTTGTAGTCATGCTGCTGACAGTCAGGATTCGGCATCTATCTGCAGGCGGTTCTCCCAAAGATTTCGGCACACCAAACGATCAAAGTTTGCTGTGGCGACTATTTCGAGTACAATCCAACTTGGTAGAAAACCTACCTTTGTATTTAGGAGTTGTTTTCCTGCTAACAGTTAGGAGTGTTTCGGGAACAGCCGTAGACGCGCTGATTGTAACCTACATCGTCTTTCGGTTGATACACTCAATAATTCACATTGCCGGCCTCGATCCCAAATTTCGGATTGTGAGTTTGGCAATTCAGTTAAGCTGTTTAGTCGCCTTAACTATTATGGCAGTTTTGTAGTTGATAACTTACACAACGATCGCATATATTGTAGGGTGCGTCAAGCCAAAAATCTAATTATTTCCCAGACAGCCTAAGTCTGACGCACCTGATACATCAAAATTTATGAACAGAATATTTCGCGCGATCGCTCTAATTTTAATCGTATTAAGCTGCATTGCTGCTGTTTTAATTCAGCCATCCCAATCAGCCTTAACCGCACCAACTCCACCGCAGCAATCTCCGCACCGACAAGGAGATGTCGCTCAAACAATCAATTTTGGACGGCACTTTCAAGAATTAGGGGTTGAAGGGGCGATCGCCATTTATGACTTGAATAGCGATCGGCTTTATCAACACAACCCGCAGCGCAACAGTACAGCTTTTTTACCCGCATCTACATTTAAAATTCTCAACTCCCTGATTTCCTTAGAAACAGGCGTAATTTCCAATGAACTTGCAATTCTTACTTGGGATGGAATTCAAAGGCAAATTCCCGCCTGGAATCGAGACCTCAATATGAGAGAAGCCATCAAACTTTCCGCCGTCTGGTTTTACCAAGTTCTGGCGCGCCGAGTCGGACACGAACAAATGCAAAAATGGGTAGCCAAAGCCGATTATGGCAACCAAAACATTGGGAAAAAAGATGATATCGATAAATTTTGGTTAGAAGGAGAACTGCGAATCACGCCCAACCAGCAAATTCAATTCTTGCGCCGTCTCCACAAAAACGACTTACCCTTTTCCGATCGCTCGCTCTCTCTAGTTAAAGACATCATGATTGTCGAGCAAACTCCCAATTACACAATCAGGGCAAAAACAGGTTGGGCTGGCTTTGGAGAACAAACAAAGGCTGAAATCGGCTGGTATGTCGGTTATTTAGAGCAGAATACAAATGCTTACTTTTTTGCCACAAACATTGACATTCGCAGTACAAACGATGCCGCAGCTAGAATCGAGTTAACGCGCCGTTGCTTGAAGGATCTGGCGCTGCTTTAAATGCTTTATCTGTTCTTTAATAAAAAGCGTGTCAATAATTCTTCTAAAATCTTACCATTTCATATCTTGAAAAACATCTGCGTGTAAGCTGTTGTGCATTTAAATTGTATATTTTGATGACAATCAAAAATCCGATCCCCCTCTCCCTTTCTCCCCCTCTCCCTTTCTCCCCCTCTCCCCCTCAATCGCCATACACAATCTATATGAGTAACAGTTTATCTGTGTTAATCTGCCTCGATCTGCGGTTTCCAGATAGCTCAAAAAATCACGCTATAAGTTTACCAATTGTTAATTACCTTTTGCCCTACCTTACCAAAACTCAAAATCTTTTTAATACTTAACAATTTATTTTGCGAAATGCAGGTGACAACTCCTGTATCAAAAGGCTAAGCTAGTTGCAAGCTTTGGAACTAGGCACGAACCGCAGCCAATTTCACTCGCCTTTAAAATATGGCTAAAGAATTAGCAATAGAAACTCGCGGACTCACGAAACAATTCGATCGCCATATTGCCGTCAATGACATCGACTTGCAAGTCGCCGCCGGCGAAATCTGCGGGCTGATAGGCCCCAACGGTGCCGGCAAAACTACTTTGCTGCGAATGTTAGCCGCCGCTGAAGAACCTACTACAGGGGAGATTTACATCAACGGCTGTCCCTTGTTGCGCGATCGATCTAACCCCACTCTCAAACAGCACATCGGCTTTCTTCCCGACGACTTTCCCCTGTACGACGACCTGAATGTGTGGGATTATTTAGATTACTTTGCTCGACTCTACAACTTGCGGCAACCCCGCCGTCGAGAACGCATCTATGCAGTTTTAGAACTCGTGCAATTAACCAACAAGCGCAACAGCTTAATTTCCACTCTTTCGCGGGGGATGAAACAGCGCCTGAGTTTGGGACGAACTATTATTCACGAACCGCTGTTGCTGCTGTTAGACGAACCAGTTTCGGGTTTAGATCCGATCGCGCGATCGCAATTTCGCGAAATTATCAAAGCTGTGCAACAAGCCGGCATGACCGTAGTCATATCATCCCACGTTCTCAGCGATTTAGCCGAACTTTGCACTTGGGTGGGAATTATGGAACTCGGTTATCTTGTCGAAAGCGCCCCTTTGCAAGAACTTTACAAACGACTGGGAAAACAGCAAATTTTCATGGCAACTTTGGGCGATTTAGCAGCGCTGACATCCGAACTCAAAAACTTTCCTTGGGTAGAAAGTTGGGAAATATTGCCGGAAACTCAGCAGGTGTGCGCTCATTTTTCAGGAAGCCGGGAAGATGCAGCGAATTTATTGCGATCGCTCGTCAATGCTAACATTCCTCTAACGGAATTTCACTGCACTCAAGAAAACCTAGAAACCATCTTCCTGAAGATGGGACACAAACAAGCATCTTGACAGTTGACAGTTGACAGTTTAGGGCGACTTTTTCAATCACAACTCAAAACAATTACCTATGATTCTCAACATACTAGACACAATCGGTAACTGGAATTCCCAGTTATTCCGAGAACTCAAAGGCCGGCTGAAAATAGGCAAAATTGCGATCGCCAGCTTTCTTTCCCTCAGCCCTCAACTGGTGCTGTTTTTGTTTTGGAGTGCCCAGCTACCCGTTGTCTCTCCTGTTGCTGAGGGCAATTACCCCACTCACAACCTATTCTGCGCTGGACTTGATGGTAATGCCAAAGGTTATCACACCCAATGTATCCAAGATGCTGCAGGAAATTTCATCATTAACTGGCCGTCTTGGTGGCTGCAAATATTTGTTTATCTGAGCATATTTAGTGCGATCGTGCTATTAGTAGCAGGCACTTATATGCTAGTGAGCGACTTAGACAAAGAAGAACGCCGGGGTACGCTCAACTTTATTCGCCTCAGCCCCCAATCTGCCACCACAATTTTTCTCGGCAAAATTCTCGGTGTCCCAATTTTACTGTATCTCGCAGCAATTCTGGCTGTACCGCTGCACCTCTACAGCGGATTAGCAGCTCAAATACCTCTGCATCATATTTTATCTTTCGACATAGCAATGGTAGCTAGCTGTGCTTTATTCTATAGCGGCGCGATGCTATTTGGCTTAACAACCAGTTGGTTAGGAGGGCTTCAACCTTGGTTGGCTAGCGCTGCGGTTTCGACTTTTATTGCCACAGCTTTTAATGTATCGTCATTCGGCAATGCTGCTGATTTTCTGACATTTTTGTCTCCTGCTGCTGTCCTCAAACAGGTAGTTTCTCACGTTAATCCGTCATCATATTCTAACCTTAGTTGGTTAATTAAAAAATTCACCGATGTTGAATGGTTTAATTTGCAGGTTGGCGAAAATCTTTTGGCTTGTACCGCCTTATCTTTATTGATTTGTGGGGTTGCAACCTACTGGATGTGGCAGGGATGGCAGCGCCGCTTTCCCAACCCGACCGCCACTGTTTTGAGCAAGAAACAAAGTTATTTACTGGTGATTTGCTCTCAGTCAATAATTTTAGGATTTGCACTGCAATCCAAAATCACAAGTAGCGAAAACACCTTGTATTTATTGTTCATGAATTTCGTGCTGTTATTAGCTTTAATTGCGGCTTTAACTCCTGAAAGACAAGCTTTATCTGATTGGGCAAGGTATCGGAAACAAATCGTTCCCAGCAATCAGAAGTTGTGGCGCAGATACCCCATACTCGATTTAATTTGGAGCGAAAAAAGTCCGGCACAAGTTGCGATAGCCATCAATTTTTTCATTTCAACAGTGATTTTTATACCTGAGATACTGGTATCGCGCAATGCCTTTTTATTCATGATTCTCTTCGTGAATATCCTCATGATTTACGCCACAGTCACCCAGCTATTCTTGTTTGCAAAAATCCGAAACCAGGAAATTTTGGCGGTTTGTACAGTCGGAGGCGCGATCATTTTGCCACCAATTATTCTATCTATGCTTTCCCTCACCCCAGAAAAAGCTCCTTTCATGTGGCTTTTTTCAGTCCTTGGGGGCTTGATTGTGGGGAGCGCCTCACCACATACCATTTTTCTCTCGATACTCGGCCAGTGGACTGTCTTGGTGCTGCTGAACTTGCAATTGAGGCGACAACTCCGACTCGCAGGCGAATCAGCCTCTAAACAACTGCTGAGGGCCTGAAAATGGGGGAGAATTCAGCCCGCCCCAGTCGCGGGGCGGGTTGATTGAGATTTCGGACTTGATATCACACCCTCTGCGTACATCCTGTTAACAATTATCCGCGTTCATCCGCGTCCATCCGCCCGCATCTGCGGTTTACAATTCCAAAGTAATTAACTGAGCAATTTCATCAGTTTGAAAACCCAAAGCCATCGGCTTTTGTACCCCCGGAATCACCTGCACATCATACAATTCCGTGACAATTCCTTCAAACCGCAACCAATGAACGATCGCCCCTGTCGTCAAATCGATCGCCATCATACCACAGCGAGGCTCAGCATCCTTTGCCACCAACAAATCATCCAATTCTAAACCGCTAAAAGTATTGTCACCGCCCCTCGGTTTCGACAAGCCAACAATCGCCCAATTATCCCAAAAAGCCAATCCTCGGACATATCCCGGACAAAACGCAATCGCCTCAAATTTCCCCGTATCTAAATCCACATATCCTAATTCCCCTCTCCCCGAATTCAGCAACCACAACTTATCTCGATACCAGCGAGGAGAATGCGGCATCGACAATCCCGTCACAATAATATCATTAGATTCGACATCAATAACTATACCGCCATTTTTTCTGCGATCGCGCCAGCCATCCACCACATCCGACTGACTCGAAGCCGTCACATATTTCGCCTCCCCATCCACCATCGCCAAACCGTTGAGATGACAGCGGTCTTCATTTATATACTGTGAGATAAAACTCGGTTTCCACAAAGGTTTGCAACTGTGGCGATCGCTCAAAGTAGCGATACAATTAAACAAAGTGCTAATAAAAATGATTTGATTATTCTTATCCACCGCGATATCGTGAATGTCGATGTCACCTGTAGTATAGCCGATTCTTGGTATGTAGAGGCGATCGTACCCTTGATGTTGTCCACCCTCCGCCAGCACATTATCTAATTGCCAGAGTTGATATTTTGAGCTTAGATAAATGCGTTCCGGCGTGCAGTAAAGTCCCATTGCGCGATCGAATATACGCCAAAAAGCCGAGATTCTGTTGGTTTCTGGCGCAGCACCGATTAACATTAACCTGCTGGTTTGATAGGTGGTGCAAGCAAGGCTGATTTGTTGTTCGGTTAACCAAGATGGAAAATCGCGATCGCCAAAAATCTCGTGTTCGTGGGTTGTGTTGAAATTTGTGCGATCGTTATTCATAAAATCTAGAAAATCTTTATATTATATATCAAAAACGTAGGGGCGGGTTAACCGACAATCATTGGTGTCAACTTAAGCCTGAAAGCCATGATAAATCTCGCTTTCACCCAGTCTAGATCCCCCTAAATCCCCCTTAAGAAGGGGGACTTTGAGAAGATTCCTGTCCCCCCCTTCTTAAGGGGGAGTAGGGGGCAAGCTAAGGGGGGATCTAAGTTTAATAGTCAAACAGGAGTCTCTGACTAGGTTTAACCTTAAGTTGACACCAATGACCGACCATAGCCTAAAACCCACAATCTCGTAAACCCGCCCCCACCCAAACTCACAGTAACAATGGCTCAATTTTGATTTGCACCTCCTCAATCACATCTTCAGATACAGACTCAACGAATCGAACACCGCGAACTTTCCAGTCTAGACACTTGATTTGATCGGCAAGAATTACTCCCTGAACTTTCAATCCAGTCGGTAGGGGAACTTCAAAAGGATACCCTTTTTGTTGCTTTGTAATCGGCATAAATAAAGCTAAAGAGCTTTTCTGATTGTAAGCACGAGGTGACAGTACAAAAGCAGGTCTAAGTCCTTTTTGTTCGTGTCCCTTCGTTGGGTCAAAGTCTAAATAAACGATATCACCTCGACTCGGAATGTAGGGATTTGATGGTGTCACCAAACTTCATTCCCCACAGCAACTCCACTATCAATCTCGGTATGAAGATTCTCTGGGGTAATCGCCTCAACTAACTCCTCAAGCGAATAACGCCGGCGAGCGATCGGCTCAATCGTCAGCCTACCATCTATCAGCACAAGCTGCACTTGGGAACCTTCAGCTAAGTTAATCTCTTTAGCTAAATGCTGTGGAATCCTCACAGCAAGACTGTTTCCCCATTTGGCGATCGTCCCAACCATAGCCTAATCCTCTAGTTAGCGATATCACTCTCAGGACTTCACCCTTTTTTTAAGGATGTATATACAGAGTGTCTACAGCATAGCAACTAAGAAAAAGATTGACAAGTTGTAACGGGCGGGTTGTACCGGATAATTGCCGAAAACCGACAATTTCTTAAACCCGCCCCCACCTTGACTTTTGATAACTCGCGTCAAATACCCCTGACAAATATAAATATTTACACATGAGTGATTTAAAACACTAAGGGTGCGATCGAACCAGGGTAAGCTATTGTTCATCAAGAGCGCGTGTCATCCACCATAAGGTAGAAATACCACAAACCAGAATCAAATCGGGGTCATCTCCCGATCGACTCAAAAACGACGAACTACATTAAAAGCAAAAAACCATGAAAACTCTACCTAAAATTAACCGCTCCCTAAATAAAAATATCGCGAGTTTGGTTGGGTGCTAAAGCACCCAACCAAACTCCATCGTCATCCTTGACCCCACAATACCAGACAGCCACCACCTAATCTCTGGCATCAAACCCGACACAGCAACCTACATCCTCCAAAGCCAGCCCGATGCCGTAGAGCAAATCACCACAATCCTAGCTCAGCATACAGGCATCGAAACTCTCCACATCATCACCCACGGAGATTCTGGCAGCCTGTACCTAGGCACAACAGAACTCAACAGCAACAACATCCACAACTACAGCCACCAATTGCAACAGTGGCGAAACAGCCTCACTGACAACGCCAACATCATCTTATATGGATGCAGCGTAGCAGCCGGAGACAGAGGACACAAATTCCTGACTCAACTGCACCAACTCACAGGCGCAAACATCAGCGCTAACTCCCAACCTACAGGTAATAGCAAACTCGGCGGCACTTGGGACATCCTCCAACTCATCCCCCCATCAACGCCAAAGCCCCAACTAATTCTCACCGAAACCACCCTCAAAACTTACAGTGGCATACTAGGCTTAGCCCCCAAAGTAGACTTCCCTACTGGCACTAACCCCTACTCCGTCAGCATCGGCGACATCAACGGCGACGGCCGCCCCGACTTAGCTGTGGTAAACATTGGCAACAACAGCGCCTCCATCCTGCTCAACACCACCCCCACCGGAGCCGCCACCCCCACCTTCTCCCCCCAAGTTGAATTCCCTACTGGCCTTACCCCCAGATTCGTCAGCATCGGCGACTTCAACCGCGACGGCCTCCCAGACTTAGCTGTGGCGAACTCCGGCAGCACCACCGCCTCCATCCTGCTCAACACCACCCCCACCGGAGCCGCCACCCCCACCTTCGCCCCCCAAGTCACCTTCCCTACTGGCAATAGCCCCTACTCCGTCAGCATCGGCGACTTCAACGGCGACAATTTACCTGACTTAGCTGTGGCGAACTTCAACGACAACACCGCCTCCATCCTGCTCAACACCACCCCCACCGGAGCCGCCACCCCCACCTTCGCCACCAAAGTTGACTTCGCAACTGGCACTCGCCCCAGATCCGTCAGCATCGGCGACTTCAACGGCGACAATTTACCTGACTTAGCTGTGGCGAACTCCGGCAGCAACACTGCCTCGATCCTGCTCAACACCACCCCCACCGGAGCCGCCACCCCCACCTTCGCCCCCCAAGTTGAATTCCCTACTGGCAGTGACCCCTTCTCCGTCAGCATCGGCGACTTCAACGGCGACAACAAACCAGACTTAGCTGTGGCGAACTTCAACGACAACAGCGCCTCCATCCTGCTCAACACCACCCCCACCAACGCCACCTCCCCCACCTTTGCCACCAAAGTTGACTTCCCTACTGGCAATCAGCCCGTATCAGTCAGCATCGGCGACTTCAACTTGGACGGGAAACCAGACTTAGCTTTGGGGAACTTCATCAGCAGCAACGCCTCCATCCTGCTCAACACCACCCCCACCAACGCCGCCACCCCCACCTTTGCCACCAATGTTGAATTCCCTACTGGCTTTCGCCCCTTCTCCCTCAGCATCGGCGACATCAACGGCGACGGGAAACCAGACTTAGCTGTGCCGAACAGCCTCAACAACAACACCGTCTCCATCCTGCTCAACACCACCCCCAAAGTCAGCATCGCCGCAGGCACTACTCCCACCGAAACCGGCCCCACCACTGGCACATTTAATATCACCCTTGATACTGCCGCCCCCGCAGGCGGCATAGTCGTCAACTTCAACACCACTGGCAGTACCGCTACTTCTGCTCACTACTCCTTAACTGCAGGTACGAATATCACGGCAGTTACTGCTAATACTTTCACCATTGCCGCTGGTGCAACTACCGCTGTCCTCAATGCCGTCCCCGTTGATGATGCTATTGTCAACCCAGGGGAAACAGTCCAAGTCAACGTCACTGCCGATCCCAACAATTTTAACTACTTTCTCGATCCAGTTGCCGCCAATACGACGGGGACACTAACAATTACCGACAACGACTTCCCCACAGTCAACCTCTCAGTTTCTCCTGCTACAAGTACAGAAACCGGAAGTCCAGTTATCACTGTCACCGCCACAGCATCGCAAGCAGTTGTTGGAGATCAAACTGTAAATGTGGCTTTGTCTGGAACGGCCACTGCTGCTGATTTTACAGGAACAATTCCGACTAGCATTACTATTCCTGCTGGTCAAACCACAGGTTCCTTTACTGTCAATGTTAATGATGATCCACTTGTAGAAGGAAGTGAAACAGGTACTTTCACAATCTCGACTCCTTCTAGCGGTATCACACTCGGAACTACGACAACTGGTGACGTTGCAATTGCCGACAACGACTTCCCCACAGTCAACCTCTCAGTTTCTCCTGCTACAAGTACAGAAACCGGAAGTCCAGTTATCACTGTCACCGCCACAGCATCGCAAGCAGTTGTTGGCGCTCAAACTGTAAATGTGGCTTTGTCTGGAACGGCAAATGCTGCTGATTTTACAGGAACAATTCCGACTAGCATTACTATTCCTGCTGGTCAAACCACAGGTTCCTTTACTGTCAATGTTAATGATGATGCACTAATAGAAGGAAGTGAAACAGGTACTTTCACAATCTCGACTCCTTCTAGCGGTATCACACTCGGAACTACGACAACTGGTGACGTTGCAATTGCCGACAACGACTTCCCCACAGTCAACCTCTCAGTTTCTCCTGCTACAAGTACAGAAACCGGAAGTCCAGTTATCACCGTCACCGCCACAGCATCAAGTGCAGTTGTTGGCGCTCAAACTGTAAATGTGGCTTTGTCTGGAACGGCAAATGCTGCTGATTTTACAGGAACAATTCCGACTAGCATTACTATTCCTGCTGGTCAAACCACAGGTTCCTTTACTGTCAATGTTAATGATGATCCACTTGTAGAAGGAAGTGAAACAGGTACTTTCACAATCTCGACTCCTTCTAGCGGTATCACACTCGGAACTACGACAACTGGTGACGTTGCAATTACTGATAATGATGTAACACCCTTACCGGAAATCCAAGTATTAGACGGAACAACGGATATAGCTGATGGTACTGCAAGTACGATCGACTTTGGTAGTGCATTAATTGGCGGCACTCTCACCAAAACCTTTACCGTCCAAAATCTCGGTACAGCAGTTTTAAACCTCAGCAACCTTACCCTACCAACCGGATTTAGCCTAGTCGGAACCTTACCTGC
>NZ_JAUBTX010000038.1:0-13810 GCF_036705185.1 Microcoleus sp. B4-D4
CTAAAATCAATCGAATAAGCTTTCATTTTTACCAATGTATGAAGAGGAGTATAAGTAAACGTGTTATGAGTCAACTTCTTCGTGCTGTCAAACAAATGCTATTATGTGTGGTATCGCTTTCGCGTGGCTTGTGCGTAACCATGTAATTCTAGTTGATTTGAGCTGATTTTCTCTGTTTGATCCTCACGAGTGAGTGTCAGTAACATGATACCTCATATTTCTGAGAAAGGCTATATATCAATATTCAAGATGAAATACATATTTTAAAATTTATGATGAATTAGTTACAAATAAATGTAAACTTATAAAATATCGCGTATTTTTTTTGATCGATAATGCTAGGACTTAGACCAGAAACAAAAAATATAAAATTACCTGCTGTCCTCGATGTTTTTTGCGGTGCAGGTGGGATGAGCTTAGGTTTTCAGAATGCCGGCTGTAAAATTTTAGGGGGAATTGATAAAAATCCTCATGCTATAAGAACGCATCATAGAAACTTTCCTAAGTGTAAAATGATGCGTGATGCTCAGTCTATCGAATCTATTACTGATTTGAGTACGCTGGAGTTGGAGCCGGGAGAAATTGATATTTTAATTGGGGGACCGCCCTGTCAAGTATTTTCAGTAGTAGGCAAGGGTAAAATGAAGTCTTTAGGAAAACATATAGAAAGTGATATGAGAAACTTTTTATATAAAGAATTTATCAGGGCAATTAAATATTACAAGCCTCTATTTTTTGTCATTGAAAACGTCAATTATCTCCTCAATCACTGGATATTTCCTACTTTGATAAAAGATTTAGAAAATGGATTAACTACTGAAATCCCTGATTATCCAGGCTATAATATTAGCCATCAAATTCTAACCGCTTCTGATTACGGTGTCCCTCAAATCCGCAAACGCTTATTCATTGTTGGTAGGCGTAAAGATGCGAATCTAGCTTTCGAGTTTCCAGATGCGAATACAAGTTCTCCTGTCTCTGTAGGAGAAGCAATTGAAGATTTACCAGAATTAGAGCCTATATGTTTACCTTTGAAGAGGAAAAGCACTGCACCAAAGCAAATTGACTCTCCTAAAGCTTACAATTTTTTGCCTAAATCCGAGTATCAAAAGCTAATGAGAACTGAATCTTATGATACGGTGATGAATCATATATGTCGATCGCATAACGACAAAGACTTGTATATCTTTAGCATCATGCCCCAAGGGGGTATATATAAAAATATACCTGATGAGTTAAAACGCTACAGCGATCGGAGTTTTGAGGACAAGTATAAACGCTTACATTGGGATAAACCCTCATGGACACTAACGGCACATATGCAGAAAGATTGTTTAGCCTATATCCATCCAACACAAATCAGAAGTATCTCTGTAAGAGAGGCTGCTAGACTTCAAAGTTTCCCAGATCATTTTGTGTTTGACGCACCTATGACGAGAATGTTTGAGCTAGTTGGGAATTCTGTACCACCTCTTTTAGCTGAGGCGATCGCCAGACCAATTGTAAAACAAGTACAAGCCTACCACGAGGCTCACTCCGAAAGGGGTTAACCTGGCTTCAGCTATACCTCAAGTGCATTTCAAAACTAAAAGCAGACAAATGGAGAAGACCTAAAATGAACGACTACGATAGAGCTCGTCTGGTGGCTCAAGCTCTGTTGAAGGGTGAACGGACACCCACTCGGCAAATCATTCAAGAAAAAGTCAAAATTGCCGTTGATTCTACTAGAACTAGCGAACAGGGTCATACCGTTGAGGTAGATGAGGAAAAACTCGTCCGGGAACTTGAAAGTCTTTTCAATATTTGGATGGGTTTAGGTACTGTACTAGAAAATCAAGAGGGTCACATCCCTTGGTTGGCTGACCGCAACAGTGAAATCAATTGGGATTTTTGGAACCGTTATGTACGTTATCTGGAGGAAGAAAAGGGCTGGGCACCAGCGACGACGAGTGGTTTAGATCAGTTGACAGAATCTATTCTTCAACGCCTAGAGAACCCCTTGCGTTCAGGAGATTGGGATCGGAGAGGAATGGTTGTTGGACAGGTTCAGTCTGGAAAAACAGCAAACTATACTGGTCTGATCTGCAAGGCGGTTGATGCAGGATATAAACTGATTATTGTGCTTGCTGGTATCCAGAACAGCTTGCGGAGCCAGACGCAACTTCGTTTAGATGAAGGTTTTCTCGGACGCGATTCACAGGTTAACAGAGCTTTCGATAGAGGGCAGAATTCCTTGATGGGTGCGGGCAAAATCCTTACTGAAAAGTTGCTAATTGCTCATTCAGCTACAAGCAGTGCTGAGAAAGGTGATTTTAACCAGCGGGTAGCAAATCAGAATGGAACGATCCCAGGCGGTGGAGATCCAGTTCTGCTTGTTGTTAAAAAGAACAAATCGGTACTGAGTAATCTTCTAAAATGGGCATTGAATGTTCGCGGGATTGTGAATGAAGAATCAGGAAAACGAATTGTCAGAGGAGTTCCGTTACTCGTCATTGATGACGAGGCAGATAATGCCTCGATCAACACAAATCCCCCACTATTCGATGAAAATGGCAAAGTTCAGGAAGAGTATGATGTTTCAGCAATCAATGGATTAATCAGGAAGCTCCTTTACAGTTTTGAAAAGAGTGCTTATGTGGGTTACACAGCGACACCATTTGCTAACATCTTCATCTATCCAGACCCAGATAAAAAAAATCCCGAATTTGGAGAGGATCTCTTTCCACGTAGTTTTATTATCAACCTACCTGCACCATCAAACTACATCGGTCCAGTGCAGATATTTGGACTGGATACCGACCAGGCTATTGGTCTTGAAGCATCAGAAGCTTTACCCATCATCCGAACAGTGGAAGACCAAAAAGAATGGATGCCGGACAAACACAAAAGAGGTCACGTTCCTGGTGAACTTCCAGGGTCTCTCAAGGAGGCAATTAGGGCGTTTATTCTTTGTTGCGCTGCAAGAATTGTGCGAGGACAGGAGAACGAACACAACTCAATGCTAGTTCATGTCGCCCGTTTTACGGCTGTCCAACATGAGGTAGCAAAGCAAGTCAAAGACGAGTTGACTTCCCTACAAAAACGACTGCGGTATGGCGACACTAACGCACCAGGCAAGTTAGAGGAAGAATTTGAGAAGTTATGGAAAGATGACTTTGTGCCAACTACTTCATCCATACTCTTATCCATAGCTGATCCAGAACTAAAGTCAGTTTCTTGGGAAGAAGTCAAACTTTTATTGCACCCGGCTGCCTCTAAGATTCAGGTTAAGAAAATCAACGGCACAGCCAGGGATATACTGGACTACTGGGAACACAAAGACGGCTTAAGCGTTATTGCGATTGGCGGTGATAAATTGTCTCGTGGTCTGACTTTGGAAGGTCTGAGCGTCAGCTATTATCTCCGAGCCTCAAAGATGTACGATACTCTGATGCAGATGGGGCGATGGTTTGGGTACAGACCGGGGTATCTAGACCTTTGCCGATTGTACACAACTAATGACCTGGTTGAATGGTATGAACACATCACTGTTGCCAGTGAGGAACTCCGGCAGGAGTTTGACTATATGGCTGATGCCGGAGCCACACCTGATGAATTCGGTCTAAAAGTTCGCACGCACCCACAGGGGCTGGTCATCACCGGAGCTAATAAGATGAAGACAGGCACCGTCATGCAACTGTCCTACACCCGAAGCCTTAGTGAAACTACCATCTTCTATAAAGATGAAACTAAAAACCAACAAAACCTTGAAGTTACTGAAGAAATGCTGAGAACACTTGGCGAATACTCCAGGCAAGAAAGCAACAATTATATCTGGGAGAATGTTCGCGCTACAAAAATCACCGATTTTATTTCAGGCTATCAATCACATCCTAAAGTTAAAACTGCGAACACCACACACCTCGTAGATTACATTAAGGCTCAGCTTCCCCAAAATGAACTCGTGTTATGGACTGTTATTCTTATATCAAATAATCGAGGCAAAAAAAGGTGTATTGCTGGACATGAAGTGGGTACAACTCTGCGTAAGGATGCCTCCCCTGAATCTTCTCAAGAATATCGCCTGAGCAAGTCTCGACTCCTGAGTCCAACGGATGAATGGCTCGATCTATCAGAGGTAACTCGTCAAGAGATTCTCGATCTCACTAGGATTCAGCGAGAAGAGGCTGGTAAACCACCGGGGGCTGGCAATACACCTAACGGAAAAATTTTGCGTTCCAAGCGTTCACCAAAGAACGGCTTACTGTTGCTCTATCCACTAGAACCCGAAGTAATCTATTCTGAAATTCCTGTGATCGGTTTTGTGATAAGTTTTCCCGATAGCAAGACAGCGCAGATGGTCGAATACAAGGTTAATAATGTGTACTGGAAAGAGGAATTTGGTCAGCCATGACAGTGCAAAATACCTGGAAAATATTGGAGGAAGATACTGCAAGTGTAGCTTCTGGCTATGTCACCCGCCGCCTATTGCCAGAGGTTGCATACGATGTTTATCTCGCTATTGAAACACCTTCTAATGCACGTTTGCTGATGATGCGGGTGAATCAAAAATCAATCGGGAAAGCCACTGTTTTTCCGAATTCTAACTGCTTTGAGGTTAGGCGTATAGCCCTGCAAGGTGATGATGATGCCCATGCCACCCTGCAACTGGTACTTATTAACTCGCGTTACAGCGATATCTTTACAACATTAGTACAGGACATTGTTGATGCAATTGCCCCGATTGCGGATGAGCAAAACGCTGTAGGGGCTTTCTTTACCCGTCTGCGGCGATGGCAAGCATTCTTAGAAAAACATAACCCTGAAGGACTTAGCCAAGCGGAACAGCAAGGATTATATGGTGAACTCTGGTTTTTGCGGCAGGTTGTTATTCCTCAAATTGGCTCTCGCCAAGGAGTCAAATGCTGGACGGGTGCAAAAGGAACTCAACAAGATTTCCAGTTTCAACACTGTGCTGTTGAAGTCAAAACTACTACAGCTAAACAGCATCAGAAACTAGCGATCGCCAGCGAACGGCAACTAGATAATACTGGCACTGGCGCACTGATTTTACTGCACCTATCCCTTGATGCTAGACAAGAACGAGGTGAATCTCTACCGGATATTGTCGCCAGTCTTAGATCACTTCTCGAAAACGACCCTATAGCCAAAGAAGAATTAGAAATACTTCTTTTTGAAGTTGGCTATCTGGATATACATATTCCCTACTATGAACAAATTGGCTATACCCCACGAGAAGTTAACTATTTCAAAGTCGAGGGAGATTTTCCCAGAATTATTGAAGCGGATCTGCGAAATGGCGTTGGCGATGTTCGCTACACCATTAGCGTTGCCGAGTGCCGACGCTTTTCAATACCAGAATTAGATGTAATTGCTGTAATTATTGGCAGCCATGAGTGAATAAGCCAAATTAATTCATTTTGCTGAAGACCTCAGACAATTTTGCCCTGCCCTTTAACTCCTCTAAATGCTGATGAATGACATTTAATCGCACGGGTACAACAGGTAAACCCTCTTGCCAAAGGGCGATCGCCCTTGCCATATCAAACTCTACCACTTGAAGCGATCGCCCTTACCACACAATCCAACGCCAAAAACAGCAAAACCCGCTACAGAGCGGGCTTTAAAATATGGACACAACTGGACTCGAACCAGTGACCCCTACGATGTCAACGTAGTGCTCTAACCAACTGAGCTATGCGTCCTCACGGATTACTAACTTAGCATAACATTCGATCGCCTGTCAAGCATAAATATTCAAAAATTTATCGACTCCCGCCCAAGAAACCGGGTTTTTCACCAAGATCGAGGGCTACAAGCAAATATTTTCCGCAAAAAACCCGGTTTCTGCATCCCATTCGATCGCCCCTACAACCCAATCGCCCGCCAAATCTTCACAGTTCGATCGCCCCCACCGCTAGCCAAACACCCCCCATCAGCACTAAACGCCACCGACAAAATCTCCCCCTCGTGCCCAGTCAGAAGTTCCAGCAAACCCCCCGTCGCCGCATCCCACAAATAAATCGAACCATCCCGACTCCCCGTCGCCAAAACCCCACCATCCGGGCTAAACGCCACACACAAAACATCCCCAGAATTATCCCTCATACTCCGCAGCAGCGTACCTTCCCCCCCTGCATCCACCCGCCACAACTTCGCCGTACCATCCCGACTCCCACTAACCAAAACCGATGATCCTTCTCCAACTCCCCCCCTTACCAAGGGGGGGCTGGGGGGGGTCTGACCGGCAAGAGGACTGGGGGAGGTTCCAGCAAAGGCGATCGCCCGCACCCAATCCCCGTGCTCTGCTAAAGTACAGATCGATCGACCATTGCGCCAATCCCACAACTGCACAGTCTTATCCCGACTACCACTAGCCAAAAACTCCCCACCAAGACTAAAAGCCACCGCCTCCACCCCACCAGCGTGACCAGTCAAAACCGACATCGGCCTACCCTTATTCAAATTCCATAACTGCACAGTCTTGTCCCGACTACCACTAGCCAAAACCTGACCGTCGCGACTGAACGCCACAGCATAAACCCGATCCTCATGACCGCGCAAAGCGTACCACCACTTACCCTTATTCAAATCCCAAATTTGAATCGTCTTATCCCGACCACCGCTAGCCAAAGTCGCACCATCTGGACTAAACGCCACACAAGTCACCCAGTCAGAATGACCCGTGAGAGTGTACCAGCGCTTACCCGCCTCCAACTTCCAAATCTCAATCGTCTTATCCTCACTCCCGCTAGCCAAAGTCGCCCCATCAGGACTGAAAGCTACCGACGTGACAGCATTAGAATGCCCTACCAGAGTATGAACGCACCTCCAAGTAGGCGCGCGGGTCGGCAAAACCCGCTGCTTCCGGGGCACAGGTATAATCGTGCCTGCAACCGTTGGCGGCACCGTATTCTGCACAGCAGGCGCAGTCTGTGGCACTGGAATTGCTATTGGCGCGGGAGTCGGGGGAACCTGTGGAGGCGACTGCTGCGGCTGCAAATCTTGGAGAATCTCAGCTACAGATTTGTAGCGGCGACTGAGACTCGACTCGATCATTTTGTCCAGAATGCGGCTTAATTTCGGAGGGATTTGAACCTTCAAAAAATCTCGCCAAACCCAAACATCCTGATTGATATCGAACAAATCAAAAGGAGATACTTGAGTCAGCAAATAAATGCAAGTAACACCCAAACTGTAAAAATCGCTGGCATAAACCGCTTGACCTCTAATTTGTTCCGGCGCGACGAATTCCGGCGAACCGATTACTGTACCGGTTTCTCTCAAACCTTCCACAAGTTTGGCGGCGCCAAAATCAACTAAAACTAATTCCCCGGTTAATGTGGGGTAACTATAATTTATTGGAGTTTGAGAAAGACGGCGGCGGATAATATTGGGCGGTTTAATATCTCGGTGAATGACACTGCGCGAGTGCACGAACTGCAATACTGGTAATAAATCATTCAGCAAACTCAAAATTTGATTGCCGCTGAACGGCCCAGTCCGCGCTAATTCTTGCTGTAAATTCTCACCTTCTATAAATTCCTGCACTAAATACTGATAGCGTTCCTGTTGAAAGTGCGCCAGCAATTCGGGAATTTGTGGGTGTTTCCCCAATTCGTCCAGCCGCACGGCTTCTCGGTTGAATAATTCTGCTGCTTTCTCGCTGCTGCTGGTTCCTTGGGATAGGGGGAAAAACTGTTTGATTGCACAGCGCGGTTTTGAAGGTTTGTCTTGGTCTATTGCTAAAAAAGTGCGGCCGAAACCGCCGCGCCCGAGGGGTTTGATGGCGCGGTAACGCTCTCTGAGTAACAGTTTGGAGCCGCAACTCAGGCAATATTGGGTGCGATCGGCATTTTGCGGGTTTTGACAGGCGGGGTTTAGGCAATAACTCATAACTGAACCGGGAAGCAATCAGCAGCATATTTCTATGATACTGAGGCAATACCAAATCCGACTTAAATATCCCCTTTATTTCTTAATCCGCGCAATATCGGGACATCGTTTGTGTAGGATAGGTTTCAACCGCCAAGTCTGATATCTGGCGTTACAATTAAAATTAAAGGACTGAAGTCCTCACTACGAACCAGTTTGTAGTAAGGACGACCGTCCGCCAAATTCAAGATGTCGCCTTAACATTCAGAGCATACTCTTTAAATCTTTCCAAGTCAGCCTGAATAGTGGATTCAACAACTCGCCCTACAAATGAATTGTCCATCAATTTTGCCAGCCAACCGGGAACTCCATAGGCCACCGTCAGTTTGACAATGCTGCTGTTTTTGCGATCGTAAAATCTGATCGCACCCCGATTCGGCAAACCGTCTACCGATTCCCACTGAATTATCTGATTCGGCACTAATTTCAGAATCCGAGAAAGCCAGCTAAATTCTAACCCGCCCGTTGCGAGTTTCCAGCGAGATAATTCTGGGTTATCTTCAAGAATGCGAACAGAGTCTATCCACTTCATCCAGCGCGGCATTTGCTCTAAATCCGACCAAAGTTCCCAGGCTAATTCGATAGGAATTGCCACTTCTACTTGTACGCTATGTTCTAACCAATCAGTCATGGGATTTTAGATTTTAGATTTTAGATTTTAGATTTTAGATTTCTCGTTACTAGGCTCTGCCTGGTAACGCATTTCTAGAGGCTCTGCCTCGCATTTCCTGTCAAAATACTGGAGGCAGAGCCTCCTGATAGGTATTCCCAGGCACAGCCTGGGAACGAGAGAAACGATATTATTGGTTATTATTACCAACAAATAGGAACCAATAACCAACAACCAACTAATGACTAATGACTAATGACTAATGACTAATGACTAATGACTAATGACTAATGACTAATGACTAATGACTAATGACCGTAAACTTCGAGAATTACCTTAGCGGCTTGATGACCGGAAAGTGTTGCACCTTCCATGCTATCAATGTAGTCTTGCTGAGTGTAACTTCCTGCTAAAAAGAAGTTAGGTACAGGAGTTTTTTGAGCGGGGCGGTAAACATCCATTCCCGGTGCTTCGCGATACAAAGATTGAGCCAACTTAACCACGCTGTACCAAGTCATGTTTAATTCCCGTGCTGAGGGAAATAAATCCTGAACTTGCTTAAGTACGTGTTGGGCGATCGCCTCATTGCTTTGTTTGATAAACGGATCGCCCGGTGTCAGCACCAACTGCAACAGAGAACCTTGTCCTTCTTTATAGTAATCCTTGGGACTTGTCAGCGCCAAATCTGCAAAACAAGAAAAATCTGCATCTGCTGAATATAGCAAATTATCAATTCCTACGGCGTGGCTCAACTGTTTGCGCTGTGCTTCATCTTCCAGTTCCGTTACCCAACCGTCGAACCGCAATTGTACTGTAGCAACCGGCACAGCATCCAACTTATAAATGTTGTCAAATTCCGACCATTTGCGCCAAGCTGGCGGCAATATTTTTTGAATCCCCGGCACGTCTAAGGCGAAAACGTAGGCATCGGCGGTGATATTTTCTTCGGTTTCGCCGTTCGCTACTACCAGGCCTGTGACGCGCATTTCTGCTGCTTCTTGAAACTGAATTTCTCGGACTCTGCGCCTGGTATGAATTTTGGTTCCTTTGCTTTCCAAATATTCCACAATTGGTTTGTGCAAATATTCGCTGGGAGAACCGGCTAGCATCCGCATCATAGAGGCTTCGGTTTTTGTTGCAAAGAATTGGAAGATTGTCAACATACACCGGGCCGAAATATTTTCGGTGTCGATAAAACCTAGTGCGTAGGCGATCGGATTCCACATTCTTTTGAGGGAGTTTTGATTGCCGCCTTGACCGCGAAACCAGTCAGCAAAGCTAATTTTATCCAAATCGCGGATAGTTTTCATTGCTCCGTCAAAGTCGATCAAACCTCGGACGATGGGGCTAGTTCCGAGGGCGAGCGCATTTTGAACTTTGTCTTGTACGGATAGCTGAGATGTCGTGAAAAATGCTTTTAAACCGTGAAACGGAGCACCCACCGGAAAGCGAAAATCCAAACAACCGGTTTCACCGCCTCGATTGATAAAAGTGTGAACGTGTTCTTTGAGGAGCAAATCGTCAAAAGCTCCTACTTTTTTCATCAGAGCAAATAAGTTATAATAGCAGCCGAAGAAGACGTGCAAACCCATTTCAACGTGATTCCCGTCGGGATCTACCCAACTGCCTACTTTGCCGCCGACAAAGGGGCGGGATTCAAAAATTTCTACTTCGTGGCCAGCATCGACTAAATCGACTGCTGCGGTCATTCCAGCCAGTCCCGCACCTGCGATCGCAACCCGCATCTTACAATTCCTTATCCAGTATTTTTACAAATTGTAACAAATTTTAGCTAAAAACACCGGAATCCCCACGCTTGTCGCCTCGATTAGTGTGGGATCGGAGGTGCGGTGACGCGCTTGATTCCACCGACTTACAACCTTACAAGCGCAAGCGTTAAGCAGTGAGAGGGTGGATGACGACATCAAAGCACAATAAGTCTGTTTATTCAACAGATATATCTTGCTCATCGATATATTTTTTCAATTGTTCAACAGTCATGCCACCGTAAGAGGCAATAAAATAGTAGTACGAAAGCTCGATCGACATCAGCAAACAAAAATTAGAAAAAACCTATGCAGCCCATCCGACAAGGCGACGTAATTCTCACCCCGGTACCGCAAATCGCAGGAGAAAAGAAACCTCACCTAACTCTCGCCGAAGGTGAAGTCACGGGACATTCTCACCAGATCATTGAGGGACAAGCTGAACTGTACGAAAAAGACGGTACTCTGTACTTGCGAGTGCTTTCGCCCACAGCTTTATTGAGTCACGAAGAACACCATGCGATCGCAATTCCTGAAGGTAATTGGATGGTGCGGATTCAGCGCGAATATGAGCCCCAAGGTTGGCGGTATGTCGCAGACTAAGGTTTAACAAACCTTAGTCTGCACAAAAAGCTCAGATTCCAGTTGATCGCGAAAAGTGGAGGGCGAGATCGCTTTCCACTTTTCGCGATCGATCGCACGCTGTGGAAATGATTAAAGTGGGTGCTTGTGCGATCGGCATTTACAGCATTGGATGTCATTTTGTGCGATCGTATTTGTCAAGAACTAGCAGCTACAGAATTAGATATTTGCCAGGAATATATAATTTTCCACAATTTTATGTCAGAACAACAACCAAATCCCGCAGAATTCAACAGCTTTGCCGACTGGTGCTTGCACAAAGACAGCCTTTCAGAAGCAGCAAAACATACAGTTGAGATGCTGTTAAAGTGTGCTGGCACTTCCAATATTCATGAAGCGAACCGGATACTGTCAAGTAGGAATAAGCTGCATCTGTGCTGCAATCTAATATCAGACATTACACCCCTGCAATCTCTGACTCATTTGAAAGAGCTGAATCTTCAGGACAATCTAATATCAGACATCACGCCACTGCAATCTCTGATTAATTTGACTGCTCTGAATCTGTCCGACAATCAAATATCAGATGTTGCATACCTGCAAGGGTTGACTCATTTGACTTCTCTTTATCTGTCCAACAATCAGATATCAGATATCGCATACTGGCAATCTCTAAGTCATTTAAAAGAGCTGCATCTAGACTACAATCAAATATCAAACATTACACCTTTACAATCTCTAACTCATTTAACTGATCTATATCTGCAATTCAATGAAATATCAGATATCACACCACTGCAATCTCTGACTCACTTGAGCAATCTATATTTGCAATACAATGAAATATCAGATATCACACCGCTGCAATTATGCGCGGGTTTGACTGGGATATATATTTACTACAATGAAATATCAGACATCACACCGCTGCAATCATGCGCGGGTTTGACTTCTCTGGATCTTTCCAACAATCAAATATCAGACATCACACCGCTGCAATCTCTGACTAATTTAAGTTCTCTGGATCTGTCTGACAATCAAATATCAGATATCGCATACCTACAATATCTAACTCATTTAAGTTCTCTGAATCTGTCTGACAATCAAATATCAGATATTACACACCTACAATCTCTAAGTCATTTGACTTGTCTGAATCTGTCTAACAATCAAATATTAGACATCGCATACTTGCAACCTCTAAGTCATTTGAATGATCTGAAACTGTCCAACAATGAAATATCAGACATCGCATACTTGCAATCTCTAAGTCATTTGAAAAAACTGCATTTATGTGGCAATCAAATATCAGACATCGCATACCTGCAATCTCTAACTAATTTGACCGATCTCACTCTATCTGACAATCAAATATCAGACCTCACGCCCCTACAATTTCTAACTAATTTGACCGATATTGGTCTCAGAAAAAATAAAATATCAGACTTAACACCTTTACAATGTCTGACTCATTTGACTTCTCTTTATCTGTCCCACAATCACATATCAGACTTAACCCCCCTACAATTTTTGACTCATTTGACTGCGTTGCATCTGTTCAACAATCACATATCAGACTTAACACCCCTACAATCTTTGACTCATTTGACTGCGCTGTCTCTAAGCAAAAATAAAATATCAGACCTCTCACCCCTACAATCTTTGACTCATTTGACTAAACTGTATCTGCTCAAGAATAAAATATCAGATATCACACCCTTACAATCTCTGACTCATTTGACTGTTCTGAATCTGCTCAAAAATAAAATATCAGACTTCACGCCCCTGCAATATCTAACTGATTTGACTAAGCTGTTTGTAAACTTTAAAGCTGAACAGAAGAGTCTGATCGAACCCTGTCGTCAAAAGTGGGGAACTCTCGCCAACTCTACCGAACCAATCTCTCACCCCAAGGCCACTACCGCCCTTAAATCTGTCTACGAAACCCTGGGTTTAGAACTTCCAGAAATAACTTTTTACAGTAGCCCTAACGAAGCGTTTGCACAACTAGAAACTCTGCAATATTCTATACAAAACAATGAGTGTGTCGAGCAGTTTGACAAATATATAAAAGATGAATTACACCCATTTATTTTAATATCAGAGTTGCAGCAACTTTCGCAGTCAATTGTATGGGAGGAACAGCTAAAACAACAATTGAATGCAAATTTTTTAGAGTGTGGGAACTATTCAAAGTCAATATTTACTCCGAAATACTTGGTTGAGGCTCTCGCTCTTGCTGAATTCTGTGTTTATGGCTTGGGAATTGTTGTTAAACCAGAATCACAGAAACTTTTTGAATGTCTGAACCAGCTTTTAGCAGAATGCGGCTGGGTTTTTGCGTTTGAGAATATCTGCATTGTATGCTCGCGCCCTTGTCAGCTTAGCCTTGACAGCGAATACCGCCTCCACGCAGAAGGGGAACCTGCACTGGAATTTCCCGACGGTTACAAAATCTATTCCTACCACGGTGTAACATTACCTGAAAAATACGGACACATTCACCCCAATCAATGGCAAGCAACCTGGCTTTTAGAAGAAGACAATGCTGAATTAAGACGAGTATTAATTCAGGGAATTGGTTATGCTAGAATTTGCTCGGAACTGCAAGCAAAAGAGTTAGATTGCTGGAAAGAATACACGCTGCTCAAAATTGATGCTGATATTGATGGCTTCGATCCAAATGATTTCGATGGCGATGATGATGCTCCGAAAAAAGAAGATATTTATCTGTTAAAAATGATTTGTCCGAGCACCGGACACATTCATGCGTTGCGAGTTCCGCCAGATGTGACATCTGCTAAAGAGGCAATTCGCTGGGTAAATTGGGATATTGACTCAGAGGAGTTTTCGGTGCAAACTTGAGTAATACTAATTTAAAAAAGCTACAATCATCAATCTGAGGCCAATTGTTAAA